>NZ_MUFM01000005.1:0-69274 GCF_001996125.1 Salinivibrio sp. PR932
ATAAATAATTTGGTCTTAGTATGGTTGTAGTCCAACTTTGGATAGTAGGCATAGGCAGATGTGCGGGGCTGTTTCAGCGTCGGCAAAACGGGGACCAGTAACCCTTGATCGAGCTCTTTTTGGACGGTGCCAGCGCCGCCAAGAATGATCCCCATCCCGATCACAGCCGCGCTTACTAGCGCTTCAGGGTTGGGAGAGACAAAGTTGCCAGATAACTGCAAGCGCGTTCCGTCCTCAAAAACACGTTCTTGAGGTTGGTGTGAATTGCCATATAGCAAGACGTTGTGCTCGGTCAGTTGCGTTGGTGAGGTAATCGGCGCGTGGCGAGCTAGGTAACTAGGAGCGGCGAAAAAACCGGGCTGAAAATCAAATAGCTTGGCCGCGATGTAGCTGGCTGAGTTGAAGTAGTCGAGCTCTCGGCTGATCACCACATCTAAATTCAGATCGGGTAATTGGCCGGGGGTCAGCGTAGTCAGTTCGACTTTGATTTTCGGATAGATCTCAAGAAACTCAGCAATAAAGTTGACCAAAAAGCGGTTCCCTGTCACCAATGGCGCACCGATACGCAGGATGCCACTGACTTCGCCAAACGTGGATGCGGTCTCGCTGACCAGCTGTTGCCAATCGTCCACCCACGCTTTGGCGCGTTGATAAAACAGATCGCCAGCATCGGTCATGGACAGGCTTCGGGTGGTGCGCTTTAACAGCTGCACGCCCAGTTGGCTCTCAAGCCAGCTTAACCGCTTTGACAGTGCAGAACTTGAGGTGTGTAACTTGGTGGCGGCTTGTGCCAAAGAGCCTTGTTCAACCACACAGATAAAGCTTTGTGTGCAGGTAATCCAGTCCATGAAACCTCTTAATAGTGGAAAAGGTGATAACCAATCGTCAGACAGGCATTCACATTATGATAACCAAGCCTGATAATACCGACTACTCGACCATCAAGGCGACCTGAATCAGCAGAGAATCATGGAAAGAACAGCCAACGCCATCAAAGTTAGCGGCATGAAGCTTACCAATCGATTAGTGGCGTTTGTCACCCTGATTGTGGTGTGTGCCATTTTTGTCTTATTTATCGGTGGAGCAATTAGCTTTCGTCAATTAGGTATCGATTTTATCTCACACTATGTGGATGGCATGGTGGAGGTGATCGATCAGGAAATGGCCACCGAGCAACGGGACAACCAGTATTTTTCACGTTGGCTGCCTAAAATGCTCAAGGCGAGTGATGTCACCTCGCTGACCATCTACTCCGATGCGGGCATCCTTTATCAGTACGAGCAAATTCATTATCAAGCCCCGACCACGCAACAAGCGATTACCCGAGACATTCCGCTGGCGAATAACCCCGGCTTTGCTGTGAAGCTGACCTTTGTGCCCCCGTATGCGGAGTTTGCCTACTCCATTGGGCCGCTGTCGTCACTTTCCGCGGCCATTTTGGTGATTGTGCTGGGCTTGGCGTGGGGGATCCAATGGTTACGCCGCCAGCTTTATGGCAGTGAGGTCTTGGAGCAGCGAGGGCGCTTAATCTTAGCTGGCAGGCTTGATGAAGCGCAACATGGCGATGCTCACGAGTGGCCGATCCCTGCCAGTGCCGCATTGACGCAATTAATCGAGGAATTGAAAGAAGCCCGCCAAGAGCGAAGTCGCTTTGATACCTTTATTCGCACTAATACCTTCCTTGATCAGCTTACTGGAGCGGCGAACCGAGTCATGTTTGATAACCGCTTGCACACGTTAGCCAGCGATGATGCGAGCCAAGGTAGCTTGATTTTAGTGCGTGTCGCCGATTGGGAAGACTTGCTTGAACAGCAGGGGCAAGAAGGCGCTGATGCGCTGATTCAAGGCATGGGCAGTGTGTTATCGAATGCGATCCAGCGCTTTCCTGATGCCGTATTGGCTCGCTATTTTGCCTCGGATTTCGCCATTCTGTTGGTTAATCAAGCAGGGGAAGAAGTCCATCCCTTTTTGTCTCAACTTACCAACGCCCTCAACAAACTGAGCCCGCCGGACACACTGGATGCCGACAACTGGTTCCATATGGGCATGACCTCATTTGGGGCGGGAGAGCGTCGAGGTCGTTTGATGGATGAAGCCGAGCGTGCGCTGCGAGCGGCCCAACTGGAAGGGCATAGTGGCTGGTCGCAATTTGACAAAGACATTCGCCGCTTAGACAAACGCGGCAGTGTGCGCTGGCGTACGCTGTTGGAATCGGTGATGGCGGGGGAAGGACCGATGCTGTATCGCCAACCTGTCTATGCGCGGGATGGCAAAACCCGTCTTCACTATGAACTTTTAGGCCGGATCAAAGACGAAAATGGCAAGGTGTTAAAAGCCTCTCGCTTCTGGCCCGGGGTAGAGTTGGTCGGTATGGATGTGGTGTTTGATAAAGCGACGGTGAGCCGTGCGCTGTGGTGGTTAAAAACCGCTGATCATATCGACAATTATGCTATAAATGTAAGTGTTCACTCACTTTGCCAACGCGAATTTGTGATTTGGTTGCGTGATGCGTTATTGCAAACACCCCGAAGTATCCTCAATCGTTTGTTGGTGGAAGTGTCTGAAGGTGCCTTAGTGGCGCAATTTGACGCGGCGCGCCCTTGTTTGAGAATGATAGCCGCGTTAGGGTGCCGACTCGTGGTCGACCAAGCTGGTCGAACAGTAGTGAGTACTCACTATGTAAAAGATATTCAGCCAGCGTATATTAAGTTACATCGTAGCTTAGTGCGTAATATTCATCAGCGCCCTGAAAACCAATTGTACTTACGCAGTATGCTGGGGGCGTGTGAAGCCACTACCACCGACGTCTTGGCAGTAGGTGTGGAAACGGACCTAGAGTGGCAGGTGGTCAAAGAGCTGGGCGTCGTGGGGGGACAAGGGCGCTTACTTGGTGCGGAAATGTCACCTCATCCTGCGCAAAAGAAACGCCGCCGCTGGGGGAAACGATGACAACAGAGGAGAATCAAGTGAATCGCAAGCAGCAACAGGCAGGGCGAACATGGCTCGAATTTATTCTTCTGTTGTGTACCTTAGGTTTGCTTGTGGTTGTTGCGGTGCCCAAATTCTACGATTATGAGGCGGATGCGAACGTGACGGCGTTAAAAGGGCTAAAAAGTGCCATTGATAATGTGATGGTGCAGACCTATGAACAAGCGCAAGCCTCGAATATCGCGGATCAGCCTCGCGGGACTTTAACGGTCGAAGGCGCCACCATTGACGTGCAATTTGGGTATCCAGTAGCCAGTGACTTACCGCAATTGATTGGTGTGCTCAAAGAAGAAGAGCGCTGGCTGCCAAAGCCGCATGACAGCCAAGCCGGTGTCGATTATGTGTGGGTGTATCATGATAATCCCGCACCGTCGTGTTACCTCAGTTACTATGAAGCAACGCCGACACAGCATGCGAAGACCGAATTAGTCATCGGTCCCTCTTGCCAAGAGGCACCGATGTCGCAATAGCAAAGTGGACAAAATAGGAAGCTGGCATGTTTTTCGATGAAAAAATCATCAAAATGACAGCGCAATGAAAAAAAACTCAGATCTCATTCAGGTTTACAGCGCCGTATCTTGCCGCTTACCGTGCGCGTTGATACATTTAGCTCAATTTGTCTGATTTCACAGCTTGCAGGATTAACCGACCATCATGTTTAAGAAACTTCGCGGGATGTTTTCCAACGATCTATCGATTGACTTGGGAACCGCCAATACGCTGATTTACGTAAAAGGACAAGGCATTGTTCTTGATGAGCCTTCTGTCGTTGCCATTCGCCAAGACAGAGCGGGCTCGCCAAAAAGTGTGGCTGCTGTGGGTCACGACGCCAAACAAATGCTGGGTCGTACGCCTGGAAACATTGCGGCCATTCGCCCGATGAAAGATGGTGTGATTGCCGACTTTTACGTGACTGAGAAAATGCTGCAGCACTTTATCAAATCGGTACACGATCACAGTTATATGCGCCCAAGCCCGCGTGTGCTGGTCGCTGTCCCTTGTGGTTCGACCCAAGTTGAACGCCGTGCGATTCGTGAGTCAGCACTCGGTGCGGGCGCTCGTGAAGTGTATTTGATTGACGAGCCAATGGCAGCGGCGATCGGTGCAGGTCTGCCGGTCTCAGAAGCCACAGGTTCGATGGTGATCGATATCGGCGGTGGTACCACTGAAGTGGCTGTGATCTCGCTAAATGGTGTGGTGTACTCTTCATCAGTACGTATCGGTGGTGACCGCTTTGACGAATCCATCATCAACTACGTGCGCCGTAACTACGGTAGCTTGATTGGTGAAGCGACGGCAGAGCGCATCAAGCACGAAATTGGCTCGGCGTATCCGGGCGATGAAGTGCGTGAGATTGAAGTGCGTGGTCGTAACCTCGCTGAAGGGGTGCCGCGTAGCTTTACTCTGAACTCGAATGAAATTCTTGAAGCGCTGCAAGAGCCGCTGACCGGAATTGTTTCAGCCGTGATGGTCGCGCTAGAACAATGTCCACCTGAGCTGGCCTCTGACATCTCTGAGCGCGGTATGGTGATCACAGGCGGTGGTGCGCTGCTGCGTGATTTGGACCGTTTGCTGACGGAAGAAACTGGCATCCCTGTAGTGGTGGCAGAAGATCCATTGACCTGCGTGGCACGCGGTGGCGGTAAAGCGCTTGAAATGATTGACATGCACGGCGGCGACCTCTTTAGCGAAGACTAAGGTGATCGTGCCAGCAAACAGGTTGTTTTCATCATGAAACCTATGTTTGGCAGAGGTCCGTCTCTGCAACTACGCCTGTTTTTCGCTCTCTTACTATCAGTCAGCCTTATGCTGGCTGATAGTCGTCTTGACGCCTTTGCTGGCGTTCGCTATTTCCTCAATACACTGGTTGCACCGCTGCAATATGCGTCGAACGTTCCAAGGGACACGCTAGATGCGTTGGTGACGCAGTTTCAATCTCACCGACGCCTAGTAGCCGAAAATGAGGCGCTGCGTACGCAAGTATTGCGCCTTGAAAGTGATCAGTTGTTGTTAGCGCAAACAGAGCGCGAAAACCAACGCTTACGGGAGTTACTCGGCTCGCCGTTTGTTCGCGATGAGCGAAAAATGGTCGCTGAGGTCATGGCGGTCGACTCCGATCCCTATAAACATCAAGTGATGCTGGATAAAGGGCGCACCAATGGTGTTTACGAAGGCCAACCGGTGATCAATGAGCACGGTGTGGTGGGGCAAATTGCCTATGTGGGCGCGCACAACAGTCGGGTGCTGTTATTAACCGATCCTACCCACGCAATTCCTGTTCAGGTAATGCGCAATGACATTCGAGTGATTGCCTCCGGACGGGGTTCGACAGCGTACATCGGCTTGGACAACATTCCGAGCAGTACCGATATTAAGGTCGGTGACAAGCTGGTCACGTCGGGGTTGGGCGGCGTTTTTCCGGAAGGTTATCCGGTGGGCACGGTGACGGAGTTTTCGTTTGATAACAAACGGCCATTTGCTCAGGTCAAGGCAACGCCGGCGGTGAAATTTGATCGCCTACGGTATTTGCTGTTGGTGTGGCCGACGCCTGAGCAAGCGGATCCCGAGCAAGACAGCGAACAAGCAGGCTCTCAACCCGAGGATGCCGTGGCATCTAACGAAAAAGGAGAGTCGCAATAGTGGCAAATTCAATATTTCGCGGCCATCTGGTGATTTGGCTGACTTTTATTGCTGCGCTTATCTTACAAGCTGCGCCTTGGCCTGGCGAACTCGCACCTTTTCGACCTTCGTGGGTGTTGCTGGTGACCTTCTACTGGGTGTTGGCTTTGCCGCACCGGGTCAATGTCGGCACGGCACTCGTGCTGGGCTTGCTGTGGGACCTGATGTTAGGGTCAACATTAGGGGTGCGCGGTTTAATGATGGCGATCTTGGTCTATCTTGTCGCGCTCAACTTTCAACTTTTGCGCAACATGTCTTACTGGCAACAAGCATTGCTACTGTCGCTGTTAACCCTCGCGGGAAAGTTGATCGAGTTCTGGGCGGAGTACCTCGTCTCTGACGTACAGTTTAATCCAGAGCAGCTCTGGGCAGGTGTGCTTAACTTTATACTGTGGCCTTGGCTTTTCTTACTGCTCCGCCGGGTGCGTCGTCGTTTTGCAATTCGTTAGAGGGATTTCATGAGCATTGATTTATATCTGGCGTCAGGCTCACCGCGACGCCAAGCGTTGTTGACCGATATGGGCATCAGCTTTTCGCGGGTAGTGGTGGATGTTGAAGAACAGCAGAAAGCCGGTGAATCGCCTTATGCTTATGTGTCTCGTTTATCACAAGACAAAGCCCGTGCGGGAGTCGCAAAAACCGGTGGTCATTTACCTGTATTAGGCGCCGATACGATCGTCGTCGATGGCGAGCAGGTATTGGAAAAACCGCGCGATGAAGCGGATGGGGCGCGTATGCTCAAACAGCTATCTGGCCGTGAGCATCAAGTGATGACGGCGGTGACCGTTGCCAATGCGATGAAGCAAGTGACCACTGTGGTAACAACACGGGTGTGGTTTCGTGAGTTGACCGATGACGATATTCGCGCGTACTGGCAATCGAAAGAACCTATAGATAAAGCGGGCGGCTACGCCATTCAAGGCCTTGGCGGCAAGTTTGTTACCCGTATCGACGGCAGTTATCACGCGGTCGTTGGTTTGCCATTGTATGAAACCGAGCAGCTGCTCAAGCAATTTATGGCCTGAACAACCGTCAGGCCCCTTTTTGAGATGTCGGGGAAACCATGAGTGCGGAACTGTTAATCAATGTCACACCTAGCGAAACGCGGGTGGCGATGATAGAAGGTGGCAACCTTCAAGAAATCCATATTGAGCGAGAAGCGAAGCGCGGCATCGTAGGCAATATCTACAAAGGGAAAGTGAGTCGTGTCTTGCCTGGGATGCAGGCAGCCTTTGTCGATATTGGCTTAGATAAAGCGGCTTTTTTGCACGCCTCGGATATCGTGCCGCACACTGAGTGTGTCTCTGAAAATGAAAAACAGCAATTTCAAGTGCGCGATATTTCTGAATTGGTACGCCAAGGACAAGACATTGTGGTGCAGGTGGTCAAAGACCCCTTGGGCACCAAAGGCGCTCGCCTGACCACTGACATTACTTTGCCGTCGCGGTATCTGGTCTTTATGCCGGGCGCGTCGCATGTTGGCGTGTCACAGCGCATCGAAAGTGAAGAGGAGCGCAGTCGCTTAAAACGTATTGTCAGTGACTATTGCGATGAGCTGGGCGGCTTTATTATCCGCACCGCGGCAGAAGGCGCGACGGATAAAGAAATGGCGCAAGATGCAGCGTTTCTAAAACGGTTGTGGAAGAAGGTCTTAGAGCGGCGCGCACGGTATAAATCGAAATCCATGCTCTATGGCGAGTTGGCATTAGCGCAGCGCATTGTGCGTGATTTTGTTGGCACCGAGCTGGATTTGATTCGGGTCGATTCTCGCCAAGCATATGATACGTTGGAAGAATTCACCTCAGAATTTGTCCCCGAACTTGCCGGCAAGCTTGCTTACTACGATGGTCAGCAACCGATTTTTGATATGTACGACACCGAAAACGAAATCCAGCGCTCGCTGGAACGTAAGGTGGAGTTGAAGTCGGGGGGCTATTTGATCATTGATCAAACCGAGGCCATGACCACCATTGATATCAATACCGGGGCCTTTGTGGGGCGCCGTAACCTTGATGAGACTATCTTTAATACTAATGTCGAAGCGACACGAGCCATTGCTCGCCAGCTACGCCTGCGCAATTTGGGCGGTATTATCATCATCGATTTTATCGATATGAGTACCGACGAACACCGCCGCCGCGTGTTGCACTCGCTGGAACAAGCGTTAAGCCATGATCGGGTAAAAACCAACATTAATGGCTTTACCCAACTCGGCTTAGTGGAAATGACCCGCAAACGTACGCGCGAAAGTATTGAACATGTGCTGTGTGGTGAGTGTCCAACGTGTGAAGGCCGAGGCTCGGTGAAAACGGTAGAAACCGTCTGCTATGAAGTGCTCAGAGAAATCACTCGAGTGAACCGTGCCTATGATGCCGATAAATTTGTGGTATATGCCTCGCCGGCAGTGGTGGAAGCTTTGGTGGAAGAGGACTCCCACTTAGTTGCAGAGCTCGAAGTCTTTATTGGTAAGCAAGTAAAGGTGAAATCCGAGCCTTTGTATACCCAAGAGCAGTTTGACGTAGTAATGATGTAATCCATGACCTGGGCCGCGAAAATTGGACGCTGGCTGATAGCCGGCGTCGTGAGTCTTATTCTGTTAACCGCCGTCTTTATTGGCGGTTTGCGCTTTTTATTACCTAACGTGGATATGGTGCGTGAGCCGCTACGACAATGGGTCAGCGAGCAAACGGGCTTTAGCGCGCGTCTTGGGACCATTGCAGGCCAATGGCGCAATCTTACGCCGTCATTGCAACTCAATCATGTCGCCTTGACCACCAGTGATAACAGTCCGCCATTACTGACCGCAAACCACATTGATCTACAACTGGATGTCTTTGCGAGCTTATCTCGCCGTCAACCGGTGTTTTCCCATGTTACCCTCGATGGACTGACCTTTAACAGCGGTCAACTTCCCGATAAAAAAGACAGCACCGGGGTGCGTGAGCGCCTTGAAGATTTGTTTTTAGCCCGCCTTGGCCAGTTCTCTGTCACTAATGCCCGTCTGGTTCTTGTCACACCGTCATTGGCGGCGCAGACGCTGAATATCGATAATTTGTTGTGGCGTAATCAAAATGGTCAGCATCATGCGCAGGGCACCATTGGGATTGCGGGGACAGAGCTGGAAAAAATCCGCGTCAATGCGGCCTTTACTGAGACCGACGGGGTGGACTCGCTTAGTGGTGATTTTTATCTAGCTAGCGAAAACATGGATTTGGCACCGTGGCTGATGAAGCGCTTTACGCCGTCAGTGACGATTGATAATGCGCGCTTAGATGCCAATGCATGGCTGCGGGTTGAGAAAGGCCAAGTGGCAAATGCTTTGCTGGGTGTCGATACCTTTGCTTTGACGTGGCGCGATCAGCAGGGGGCCTCGCAGCAATGGGCACTCAAAGACAGCCGCGTGCAACTGCAGGCAAGAGAGGACCAGCAATGGCGCGTGGATAGCGATGGGGTTTGGGTTCAGCAAGGGGATACCACGCTGCCGGCGCTGAATCAGTTGTCTTGGCAAGGAAACGAGTCTAACTGGCAGCTTAATGCTCGTCACATTGATATCGCGGCATTACGTCCGTTAGTTGGATTGTTGAGCCAATCTGACCGTCAACATCAACTGATAGAAGCTCTTTCACCAGCCGGTACGGTGGACACGCTGGCAATGAGTCAGGCCTCCGATGGGCCGCTGCGCTATCAAGCCTCTTTCTCTGACATTCGCGCCAACCAGTGGGGGTATTTTCCGGCCTTTGAGGGGTTAAATGTCACCGTGTCCGGTGAGGGACATCAAGGCGAGGCGACCTTAGCATTGGGGCAACAATCACTCCCTTATGGTGATTTTTTCCAAGCGCCATTACCGCTTGAGCATGGTGAGGTGACGGTGCAATGGGCGGAGCGTGGCGATACTTTGACGGTTTGGAGTGATGCGATTGCCATAAAAGCCGCTGACTTGGATGCGCGCGGGGCGTTTCGCTTAGACATTCCTTCGCAAGGTTCGCCGTTTTTGGCGCTCTATGCGAACGCCGATGTGCGCGATGCAGGCCAGACGTGGCGCTATTTACCTACCCGCGCGATGCCAGACTCCCTCACTGATTATCTCTCTCGTGCGATTCAGGGCGGGCAGGCACAGGGCAGTGATATTTTATGGTTTGGCGCCTTAAATACGTTTCCTTACCGTCAACATGACGGCGTATTCCAAGCGCGAGTGCCGTTGCGTCAAGGCGCGTTCAGTTTTAATACCGCTTGGCCAACTCTGACCGAATTGGATGCTGAGCTCTTGTTTGAAAACGCACGGTTAACCATTCAGGGCGATCATGTACGCCTTGGCGATGCGATCAGCCGTCAGGTTCGTGCGGATATCGACGATATGGAGGCTGCTGATAGTGCATTAACCTTAGAGGCGGATTTATCGGCCACTGGGGATGCGGTCCGTCGTTATATGTTGGCGACACCACTCGTTGACTCCTTGGGGGCGGCGTTGACGCACGTCCAAGTTGAGGGATTGGTGGATGCCAATTTAGCGCTCAATATTCCACTTGATGGCAGTCAGCTACATGCCACAGGCGAAGTGCGCTTTGCAGGGAACCAAGTGCTTATTCAAGCACCGTCCATGCAACTGGATAATGTCGCGGGCAGACTGCACTTTGACGATGACACGATTAGTACTCGTGGCCTCACTGCACAGTGGTTGGGTCAACCGATGTCGGTGAATTTTGACGGACAAACCGACGCGGCAGGTTATCAGTTGGATCTTAACCTCGACGCGGACTGGGACGTCGCCCCTTTGCTGGCTAGATTGTCGCTACCGCTCGAGGATTATCTCGCCGGTGGGGCACGCTGGCAGGCAACATTGGGCCTGACATTACACGACATCGGTTTTGACTACCAACTGGGGGTTGATATCGATACCACCCCCTTGCAGTCAACATTGCCCGCGCCACTGGCTAAACCGCGTTGGTCAACCGGCAGTGCCTCGCTGGCAGCAACGGGCAACAGCGAAGGACTACAAGGGCGAATTCAGTTACCGGCAGTCAGCTATCAAGCGCGTATTAATACCCAAGGCGAGCGTCCAGTGATCACCGCAAGCCAATGGAATGTGGGCGAACAGCCTACCTCACTCTTGGCGGCGCAAGGGCATCAGTTGGATATTGACTTGGCACAGCTAGATGTAATGCCGTGGCGCGACCTATGGCGTGACGTGACGCCGCAATGGCCACAAGGGCAAAGTGATTTTCCGACCTTACCGGTGCCGACTAAAGTGAACGCACGCATCGCTCGCTTAGACGCCGACAAGTTGAGGTTTAATCAAGTGTCTCTTGCTGTGCGCAAAAAGCCACAAGGATGGGACGCCTTACTCGGTAGCAATGAGCTTAGCGGCCGCGCCCAGTGGCCGACGGGAGGACGCTTAGCGATCGATGTCGATCATTGGCATATCAATATGATCGCCGATACCACCGAAAACGATCCTAATGCGCCCCTGTTCGCACCGGTGGACAGCCGAGCCTCTGCCGCCGATAAGGCGCTATTGGCGGCGGTGCCATCCACCGATATATTGATCAAAGACTTATGGCTACAAGGCTATCGACTTGGGCGAGTTTCTGCATCACTCGACAAGCAAGAAGAACGCATAGACTTAACCTCATTGACCATCGAGAGCGGTCAAAACCAAGCGGCAGTAAGCGGCAGTTGGTTAATCGATGAGGATCAGCGCAATCAAACGGCGCTCTCCATACAGTTAAATGGCGATAGCACGTCGGATTTAATGGGGCGCTTTGGGGTCAGCGGTGGGATCCAAGATGCGCGTTTTACCTCGCAAGCGGATATCTCTTATGGCGGACTGCCGTGGCAAGTGGATATCGCGAGTTTAAATGGTGAAGTCCGTGCCGATATCCAAGATGGTTACATCAGTGGCGTCGGAGGCGCGGGTAAATTACTGGGCTTATTTAGCTTGGATTCTATTTTGCGCAAAATCCAACTCGACTTTTCTGGCGTATTCGAAGATGGGCTAGCGTTTGATGACATTACCGGCCGTGCGGTGATCACAAATGGCGTGGTCGTGACCGATAATATCCGCATGGATGGATTAGCAGGTGATATGGTTATCAGAGGTATCGCTAACTTGGTCAGCAATCAAGTCAACGCGGATGTGCGCTTTACGCCAGATATTACCTCTGGGATCCCTGTGCTCAGCGCGTTTGCTGTTACGCCACAAACGGCGCTCTATGTATTGGCCGTCACCACGGCGATTTCGCCGGTTGTGGATGTATTTACACAGGTTCGCTATCAAGTTACTGGGCCGATTGGTACGCCTGACATTCGGGAAATTTCCCGTAATCAAGAGGCGCTAACCTTGCCCGCCGATGCCACGGAACGATTGCGCCAACAGGCAGAACAAGCCAAGGAGTGAGCATGATGAAAGTCGGCATCATCCAGATGAATTCGGGCGCCGATCCGGTGCAGAACATGGACGTACTACAAACCAGTTTGCAGCGGTTACATCAACACGGGGTCAAACTGGCGCTGACGCCAGAAAATGCCTTGGTATTTGGTGATAAACAAGATTACCAACGGCACGCCGAGCCGTTAGGACATGGCCGTATTCAGCGCCAACTGGCAGAAATGGCGCACCAGTTCGACATCTGGCTGGTGGTGGGCGCCTTTCCAATCCAAAACGACAACGGCCGTCTGACTAGCACAAGCTTAGTGTTCGATAATGCCGGACACTTGCGAGGTAGCTACGATAAGCTGCATATGTTTGATGTGGAAGTGGCGGATGCGCACGGACGTTATCGTGAGTCGGACTACTTTCAAGCCGGCGATCAACTTGCCACCGTGGATACGCCATTTGGTTGCTTGGGGTTAAGCATCTGCTATGACGTGCGTTTTGCGCCGCTCTATCATGCGTTACGCGCGCAAGGCGCTGATATTTTAACCGTGCCGGCGGCGTTTACGCGCGTCACGGGACAGGCACATTGGGAGGCGTTGCTGCGCGCCCGTGCGATTGAAACCCAATGCTGGGTGATTGCTGCCGGGCAATGTGGTGAACACAGTAAAGGCCGTCAAACGTGGGGGCATTCGATGATTATCGACCCTTGGGGGCAAGTAGTGGCGTCACTGGGGGACGACCCCGGTGTGACGTGGGCGGAGCTTGACTTGAGCATCGGTGAATCCATTCGCCGTAAAATGCCGGTGCTCGACCACGCTCGGTTGCAAACCCAATTGAAATAGCGCACCCTCGGCGCATCATCTTTTTATCTTTGGCTAGCATAAATAGCCACAACCAAGAGTAAGCGAATGAGTCTGGAACAGGTCGAAGAAACCTTATTGCGCCCTGCGGGGATCAGTGAGTCGCATCTCCAAGAGACACTGGCTCACCTGAGTGGTCGTCAAATTGACTACGGCGACGTTTTTTTCCAATCAACGTGGCACGAGTCGCTCGTCTTGGAAGATAGCATCATCAAAGACGGCTCGTTCAATATCGATCGAGGCGTAGGTGTACGCGCTATCACGGGTGAGAAAACCGGGTTTGCCTACTCGGACCAACTTAACGCTGATGCCTTGATGCAAAGTGCGACTGCCGCACGCGGGATTGCGCCCAAAGGTGGGCAGGGTCAAGTCAGTGCCTTTCGCACGGTTCGAGGCGGTCAATACTATGGCCCGCTTGATCCGCTCGGTAGCCTAACCCGCGAGCAAAAAATCGCATTGCTGAAAGAAATCGACAGCTACATTCGTGCCAAAGAGCCGCGAGTGAAAGAAGTCAGTGCCAGTATTAATGGCTTGTACGAGCAAGTATTGATTGCCGCCACGGATGGGACCTATGCCGCGGATATTCGCCCTCTAGTCCGTTTATCTGTGTCTGTGCTCGTTGAGCAGGATGGGCGCCGTGAGCGGGGAAGTGCCGGTGGCGGTGGCCGTTATGGTTACGAGGTATTCTTGCAAGAGCAAGACGGAAAAAGCACGGCGCTACAGTTTGCTGATGAAGCGATTCGTTTAGCGCTGGTGAACTTGCGTGCAGAAGGCGCTCCTGCTGGCACCATGCCTGTGGTGTTAGGCGCGGGTTGGCCGGGCGTGCTATTGCATGAAGCGGTCGGGCATGGTTTGGAAGGCGATTTCAACCGTAAAGAGTCGTCTGTCTTTACTGGTAGCCTCGGTGAGCAAGTGACTTCACCGCTTTGCACCATTGTTGATGATGGCACGATGGCGGATCGTCGCGGCTCGCTCAATATCGATGATGAAGGGGTGCCGGGCCAATATAACGTCCTGATCGAAAACGGGGTGCTTAAAGGCTATATGCAAGATAAGCACAACGCGAGCTTGATGGGAGTGGCACCGACCGGAAACGGCCGTCGCGAATCTTATGCGCATTTACCCATGCCGCGCATGACCAATACCTACATGCTGGGTGGCGACAGTACGCCGAGTGATATTATTGCCAGTGTTGAGCACGGTTTGTATGCCCCTAACTTTGGTGGCGGACAAGTGGATATTACCTCGGGTAAATTTGTATTCTCGACCTCTGAAGCCTATTTAATTGAGAACGGCAAAGTTACCACGCCTGTGAAAGGGGCCACCTTGATTGGCAGTGGTATTGAGGCGATGCAACAAGTGTCGATGGTGGGTAATGATCTCGCGATTGACCGAGGCGTCGGCGTCTGCGGTAAGGCAGGGCAAAGTGTGCCGGTTGGCGTGGGTCAGCCAACGCTGAAACTTGATGCCATGACAGTGGGTGGCACGGAGTCATAAACAAACACGCCAGTGGAGAACACTGGCGTGAGGTTTTACAGGCTTTGGTCGTAAAAGCCTTTAATGTATTGGAAGATCTCGCGATACGCCTTGGGCGGCTTGTTTTGTTGTCGCTCTTTTTTAGCCTGACGGGCAAGTTGGCGCAAGCGTTGGCGGTCGGCCTCTGGATACTGCAGCATCACATCGTTGATAGCGTCGTCGCCTTCATCGACAACACGGTCGCGCAGCTTTTCGAGCTTATGCAGCTCAGCACTTTGTTGCGCGTGCTTGTTTTGTAGCTTATCCAGCGCCGCTTGAATCGGCTCAGGGTCGCGAGAGCGCATGAGCTTGCCGACATATTGCAATTGGCGACGACGTGCTTCGTTTTTTAAGCGTTGTGCGTCAACAATGGCGGCGTATAAGTCGTCGTCGAGTGGAAACTTTTCCAACACGGCAGGCTTGAGCTTAACCAGCTCTTCGCCAAGCTCTTGCAGGGCGAGCATATCGCGCTTCATCTCGGATTTACTCACCCAGATGATTTCTTCCTCTTCCTCCCAAGGAGCAGGTTTATTTTTACGGCCCATGTTCAACCTCAATGAGAATGTGCAATGACACTTATGTTAACAAGAAACGCGCACAAACGCGGGCTTTTTTGTCACCGGCTCGCGTGGCCCCGTATTCTAAATTCGAATTTTAATCAGAAAGGTCAACTATGAGTGTAAAACAGCAGGTCGCGGAGCAAGAGCAACACCTACGCCAAGCCGTCAGCCGTGCGTTGGACATGGCCGCGCAACGCAGTGATGCCGCAGAGGTAGCGATCACCAAAAGCACAGGGATCAGCGTCACGTCACGCATGGGTGAAGTGGAGAACGTAGAGTTTAATCGCGATGGTGCCTTGGGAGTGACTGTCTACTGCGATCAGCGCAAAGGTAGCGCATCCACGACAGATCTGTCCGAGCGTGCGATTGCCAAAACGGTCGAAGCCGCGTTGGAAATTGCCAGCTATACCTCACCGGATTCCTTTGGTGGCCCAGCACCAAAACACTTAATGGCCTTTGAGTATCCCGATCTTGATCTGTTTTACCCTGACGAGCCAGAGCCCGATGCTGCAGCCGCATTAGCCATTGAGGCGGAACAAGCCGCGTTAGGTTATGACTCGCGGATCAAATTCAGTGATGGCGCCAGTTACGACAGCCATTATGGAGTCCGTGTGTATGGCAATAGCCACGGCATGCTAGGCAGTTATGCCTCCAGCCGTCAGGCGCTAAGCTGCTCGGTGATCGCGGAAAGTGCCAATGGTATGGAGCGCGATATGAGCTACACGGTTGCGCGCGATAAAGCCGATTTATGGACCCCAACCTCAGTAGGCATCGAAGCGGCAAAACACGCGGTAGCGCGTTTAGACCCACGTAGTCTGGCGACGTGTGAAGTCCCCGTGATGTTTGATGCCAGTGTGGCGACCGGCCTGTTTGGTCATCTGGTGATGGCGATCAGTGGCTCTGCGTTATATCGCAAATCATCCTTTTTACTGGATAAAAAGGATGAAAAAATCTTCCCTAACTGGCTCACGATCAATGAGTTACCTCACGTACTTAAAGGGTCGGCCAGCTCGCCGTTTGATAGCGAAGGGGTTAAGACCCAAGACAGACGCATTGTGGAGCAAGGGGTATTAAAAACCTATCTAGCGACCAGCTACGCGGCTCGTAAGCTCGATATGGAGCCCACTGGCCACGCTGGCGGTATCCATAACTGGTATGTCAGCCACACCGGCCAAGATGCTGATGCCATGCTGAAAACCTTGGGCACCGGTCTATTGGTGACTGAGTTAATGGGGCAGGGGGTGAATCCTGTCACTGGTGATTACTCGCGCGGCGCTGCGGGTTTTTGGGTGGAAAACGGTGAAATCCAATATCCAGTCAGCGGCATTACCATCGCGGGGAATTTAAACCAGATGTTCGCCAATATTGTTGCTATCGGCACAGATATTGAGACGCGCAGCCAAATTCAAACCGGCTCAATCATTATTGATGCAATGAAAGTGGCTGGCGAATAATAGCCATCACTTCTTCCCTAAGGGCGCCGATTGGCGCCCTTTTTAGTTTACTGCCATGCTAATAGCTGTTAGTCGAGCAGCGAGGGAGCGAGGCATGAACACAAGGCCGTTGCGTGATCTGATTGGAGCGCGTGTATTGGGCGTGCTAGGCACGTATTCCACCCCAGAGAAGATGGGCAGTATGGCGGTGTCGATTTGCGGTGTGGAGCCGCTCAGTGATACGCGATTGCGCACGATCTTTCCCAAAGGGCATCAATTGAAAGACGGTCAATGGGTCACGTTACATCTCGATAACCGCACCGGGGTGAGTGATTATGACGCCGACCTTAAGGTGTATCGTTTGTCGTTTAAGGGCAAGGTGATTGCCACATCCGCCTTTGAGGTCATGATTGATGCGCTCGAATATCAGGTGGCCTATGGGATGGGCGTGGTGAAGTCTTATCAAGCCCCTGATTATGCTTATCCGTTAGATACGCGTCGAACCGTGGCGTTACCCACCACACCTTTATCGCAAGTCCCGGCGATGGATGACAGTGAGTATGATAATAAAATCGGTGTGCTTTTGACCTATGCGCCGAGTCAGCCACATACGACGGTGATGGCGTTTTTATCGTCGGTCGAGGATGACATTTTCTTTATCACCTTTCCCAGTACTTTCAAATCCTTGCTGCTAAAACGCGACAACCGCTGTTACTTTGCGATTGATAGCCGTGCAACTTTTACCTTTGAACAGGCGATTGAATGGAACTACAGCATTATTCGCGGCGAGGTTTATACCGTGCCTAAACCGTCGATGATGTTTGATGAGATACGAGAGCGTTTTGTGGCAAAAAACCCGTGGGAAGTGGGCTTTTTTAGCCATCCTGAGGTGGAGATGTACCACCTGAAGGCAGCCAATGTGGTCTGCCCTCGGATGGCATTGGATTAGCGAAGCTTATTGGCTCATCAATAGCGCAATGAGGCCCACACCCAAAATCAGGCGGTAAATCACGAACGGTAACATACCCACTCGGGTGACCAGCTTTAAAAACGCATGAATACACGCATAGGCGCTGACAAAAGAGACCAAAACGCCAACCCCAATGGGGGCAAACTCAACCGGCACTGGGCTGGTGGCTAGCTGTAAGCCCAGATACGATCCGGCGAGGGTGATGATTGGAATCGACATCAAAAATGAGAAACGCGCGGCGGCTTCTCGGGTGTAGCCTAGCATCAGCGCAGCAGTAATGGTGGCGCCCGAACGTGAGGTGCCTGGGATCAAAGCAAGTGCTTGAGCGATCCCGATAAACAGCGCACGCGATCGGGTGGTTTGATACTCATCGCATTGTTGACGCGCATGGCGGTCGGCCCACCAAAGCAGTGCACCAAATAGCAAGGTGGTAGCGGCAATCACCCACGCTGAACGCAGGTAAAGCTCAATCAAATCTTTAAGAAACAGGCCTGCCACGCAGGCGGGAATGGTCGCCAATACGATCATCCAAGCCAATTGACTATCCCGGCTGTGTTTACCTGTGAACGACGCGAAAAAGGCACCTAACAGTGACACAACTTCACGGCGGAAATAGCCAATCACCGCGGCAAGTGTACCGACATGAACGGCCACATCGAAGGCTAAGCCTTGGTCGGCCCAGCCAAAAATCTGCGATGGCAAAATGAGGTGGGCGGAGCTAGAAATGGGCAAAAACTCAGTCAAGCCTTGAATAAGGGCAAGAAAAAAGGCTTCAAACATGCTCATGGTAATGATTATTCCTTCAAATACGCAGGGGTCTCGATAGGCCACAGTGGCTGGGCTTGGTCAAATTGCTGCCAAAGCTGCGCAAATGTTCGTCCATCCCCGGGGATTGCTTGATCGGGACACAGTTCAGCGAGTGGCCAAAGGGTGAATGCAAATTTATAAATATCGTTGCGTGGTAAGGCAGGTCCGCTGGACTGGCACTGATCGCCAAAGGTCAATAAGTCGATGTCCAAGGTACGATCGCGATACTTAACGTCGTCGCGCTGTCGCCCATATCGACTTTCGATATCGCGTATGGTTTGCCAAAAGGTTTGCAGATCGAGTGTGGTGTCGAGCTCAGCAATAAGGTTATAGAAATTCGGCCCTTCAAAGCCGACGGGTTCTGCCTCAAAAATGCGCGAAAAACGGCAGTGCGGGTCTAAGGCACGTAACGCTTCAACTGCAGCTTGGATATGCAGGTCGCGATCGATGTTTGAGCCAATACTGACTAATGCTTTTGTCACCGTGTGCCTCGCTCTATTACTACGCCAACATTACGCGCTTGGGCGACGGCACCAGGTTTGGCCACACGCACCTTTACCCAGCTGACGCCAAATTGTGACTGGATTAGCGCGGCGACCTCTTCGGCGACCCGCTCGATGAGCGCACAGCGGCTGGCTTGAACATGTGCAATCACAGCCTCACTGACACTGGCATAATCCAGCGCTAAACTGACATCATCACTTTGGGCGGCGGGACGATTGTCGTGCGCCATTTCGATATCGAGTACCAACTTTTGTTGGATGGTTTGTTCCCAATCGTAGACACCGATGGTGGTCACAACGTCGAGTTGTTCTATAAAGACGGAATCCATGTTTTTTCACACTCCGTGACAGGTCGGATACCACTGTGGTAAGAAAGCCCGTATTATCGAGCTTATCGATTGACACTTGGATGCGCGATGCGTTCCGATCCATGTTGCGTCTAATCAAGATCGTGGGCGCACTATAGCAACGAATGCAGCACAAACTCTAGGAATTTCACATGACTGCACTGGCCATTGCCATCATCATCGCTGCCTATTTGCTCGGCTCTGTTTCCAGTGCGGTGCTGGTGTGCCGGGCCTATGGTCTGCCGGATCCTCGCGAACAAGGGTCTGGAAATCCGGGCGCGACCAATGTGTATCGCCTCGGGGGTCGCACGGCCGCGGCATTGGTCTTAGTGTGCGACATGCTTAAAGGGACGATCCCAGTTTGGCTCAGTTATCTTATCGGGATTAATCCGTTTTTGCTTGGCTTGATTGGCATCGCCGCCTGTCTTGGACACATCTATCCGGTGTTCTTCCATTTTCGAGGTGGCAAAGGTGTGGCGACGGCGCTAGGTGCTATGGCCCCGATAGGACTCAGTCTGACTGGCTTGTTAGTGCTGACTTGGGGAGTGGTGTTGGTGATCACCGGCTATTCGTCATTAAGTGCCATCGTCACTGCTATTTTGGCACCGCTTTTCACTTGGTGGATTAAACCGCAATTTACCATGCCAGTGGCGATGCTCTCCTGCCTGATCTTATTTCGTCATTACGAAAATATTCGTCGCCTGCTCGATGGCGAGGAAAAACCCATCGTGCTCAGGCGCTGGCGACGTTAACAGACGTAAAAAAAAGCAGCCCAAGGCTGCTTTTTCGCATCATTGAGTCAGCGATGGCAAGGTATCAATCGGCCAGCGCGGCTGTGCCTTCACCCCCAGCCCCATATGCTCACCGTTTTTTAGTCGCTGCATCCCCGCGTAGGCAATCATGGCACCGTTATCGGTACAGAACTCGGGACGTGGATAGAAAACGTCGCCGCCCAGTTTGCGCGTGAGGGTGTCGAGTTTGTCGCGTAAATGACGGTTCGCGCTAACGCCGCCAGCAACCACTAATCGATTCATGCCACATTGCTCTAACGCTCGCTTACATTTGATTGCCAGCGTGTCCACCACCGCGTCTTGGAAGGCATACGCGATATCTGCACGGGTTTGCGGATCATTGTCATTGGCTGCAATGGTATTCGCGGCAAATGTCTTCAAGCCGGAAAAGCTGAAATCGAGACCAGGACGATCGGTCATCGGACGCGGGAAGGTGAAGCGGCCGTGGGTGCCGTTTTCTGCCAGTTTTGACAGCAATGGGCCACCGGGATAATCAAGATTCATCAGCTTCGCGGTTTTATCAAACGCTTCACCGGCTGCGTCATCAATCGACTCACCAAGAATGCGGTATTCGCCAATCCCCTTTACTTCGACCAACAGCGTGTGTCCGCCGGAGACGAGCAACGCCACAAACGGAAAGGGAGGCGGCGTGTCTTCTAACATAGGCGCAAGTAAGTGGCCTTCCATATGATGCACCGCTACCGCCGGCACTTGCCAAGCGTACGCCAAGCTGCGACCGATGGTGGCACCGACCAGCAGGGCACCGACCAATCCGGGACCGGCGGTGTAGGCCACGCCATCGATATCCGCTGGTGTCAGCTGCGCCTCTGCCATCGCTGCTTTGACTAACGGCAAGGTCTTTTTAACGTGATCGCGAGAGGCTAACTCAGGGACAACCCCGCCATAATCGGCATGAAGCTTTACCTGACTGTAAAGTTTATGTGACAAAAGCCCGCGCTGATCGTCGTAGATCGCCACGCCAGTTTCGTCACACGATGTCTCTATGCCTAAAATTCGCATCATAACCTCAGGAAAAAAGCCGATAGATTGAACGCTTAGGATAAATGAGCACGCTGAGCGTGAAGACCGAAGCGAGAAGACGTTGCCAGCACAGGCTGGCGGTGCGCGCAATCTTACATGGCTTGGAAGTAATTCGCCAGATGTGCTTTACAATGCCCCCCTATTCGGATTAGAATTTCGCACCATTTTTAATCAAGGCTGGCCAATAATTCGCCAGCGATAACTGATAACCCCTGAGGTGAAAGGCACATGCCAGTAGTTAAAGTACGTGAAAACGAACCATTTGACGTAGCATTGCGTCGCTTTAAGCGCTCTTGTGAAAAAGCAGGTATTCTTTCTGAAGTTCGCCGTCGTGAGCACTTCGAAAAGCCAACTACCGTTCGCAAACGCGCTAAAGCCGCTGCTCAAAAACGTCACCTGAAGAAGTTGGCACGCGAAAACCAACGTCGCGTACGTCTGTACTAATTTAGTCAGATTAGGTAGGTGCTATGGAATTGCTTGAACGTCTAAAAGATGCCCAAAAAGCGGCGATGAAAGCGAAAGACAAGACGCGTCTTGGTACGATTCGCCTTCTGATGTCAGCCATTAAACAGCAAGAAGTGGATACCCGTCAGTCATTGAGTGACGAGGACATTCTTGCGGTGCTGACAAAAAGCGTAAAGCAGCGCCGTGATTCCGTAGCCCAATACCAGTCAGCCGGTCGTGATGATCTTGCCGATGCAGAACTTGCGGAAATTGCAGTGATTGAAGAATTTCTTCCTCAACCACTGAGCGAAGCAGAGGTCGATGCATTGGTAAAAGCTGCCGTTGAAAAAACTGGCGCAGCTTCCATGCAAGACATGGGCAAGGTGATGGGGGTACTAAAACCTCAAATCCAAGGCCGAGCTGATATGGGAAAAGTTAGCCAACTCGTGAAAGCGAATTTAAGCTAAGTTTTTCCAGACCTTACAACAAGCCGTGCTTTCCGTAATGGACGGCGCGGCTTGTTTGCTTCTCTCCCTATAAATTTCAGGTTATGGCAGGCAGAATCCCGCGCGCATTCATTGACGACTTGCTCTCACGTCTCGACATTGTTGAGATCATAGACGCACGGGTCAAGCTCAAGAAAAAGGGCAAGAATTACAGCGCCTGTTGTCCGTTCCATAACGAAAAAACGCCTTCATTTAGCGTTAGCCAAGAAAAGCAGTTTTACCACTGCTTCGGATGTGGTGTGCACGGTAATGCCATCGACTTTGTGATGGAATTTGATCGATTGGAGTTTCCCGATGCGATTGAAGAGTTAGCGAACACACTCGGTTTAGACGTGCCCCGTGAACAAGCGAATGGCGGGACAGCACGCCCCAGCATTCCCACGGATGATAAACGTCAGATTTATGAAACCATGGAAGCCATTGCACGGACCTACAGCAGCGAGCTGCGAACGGAAGCCGGACAAGTGGCGGTGGATTATCTCAAACAACGTGGTCTATCCGGTGAAGTGGTAAAACAGTTTGGTATTGGGTATGTCCCTGATCATTGGGACACCATTAAGCGACGTTTTGGTCGTAGCCAAGCGGAGCAACGCCAGCTGATCACCGCTGGCATGTTGATTGAAAACGACAATGGTCGCAGTTATGACCGTTTTCGTGGTCGCGTGATGTTTCCTATCCGCGATCGCCGAGGCCGTGTGATCGGCTTTGGTGGACGGGTGTTAGGGGATGGCACCCCGAAATACCTGAACTCGCCAGAAACGCCGATCTTTCATAAAGGTCGGGAGTTGTATGGCTTGTATGAAGTGATGCAACGTTATCGCCACCCTGAGCGTATCCTCGTGGTTGAAGGCTATATGGACGTGGTGGCACTGGCACAATTTGGTGTCGATTACGCTGTGGCCTCGTTGGGGACATCGACCACCGGGGAGCATATGCAAACCCTGTTTCGGCAAAGTAGTACTATACTTTGCTGCTACGATGGCGATCGAGCCGGCCGAGAAGCGGCATGGCGGGCGATGGAACAAGCATTGCCCTACATGACTGATGGCAGACAGCTCAAATTTATGTTTTTGCCCGACGGTGAAGATCCGGATTCGATGATCCGCCAAGAGGGCAAAGAAGGGTTTGAACAGCGGTTGAATGAGGCACAAACCCTCTCCACCTTTATGTTCACCACCTTGCTTAAGCAAGTCGACACCAGCAGCCAAGAAGGTAAAGCCAAGTTGGCGAACTTGGCAGTGCCTTTGATTGAAAAAGTGCCCGGGGATACGTTGCGCCTTTACCTGCGTAATACACTGGGGCAGAAATTGGGCATCATGGATGACCATCAGCTAGAGACCTTGATCCGTCGCCAAGGGCAGCCCGTTAAAGTACATGGGCAATCAGAGATTAAGCGTACGCCGATGCGTGAGGTGATTGCATTACTGGTCCAGTACCCGTACTTGGGCCAAGAGGTACCGCCGTTGCCATCAGCGGAGTCGATTGATTTGCCCGGTTTGGCGTTACTCAATCCGATCCTTGAGATCTGTCGAGCGCGCCCCAATATCACTACCGGTCAGTTGCTAGAGCACTGGCGGGGGACAAAACAAGAAGCCTTGCTGGCGCGGTTAGCCGGCTGGGATCTTTATATTGACGATGATAATGCGTCAGAACTTTTTTGCGATTCACTGGATAAAATACTCGCCCAGTGTGTCGAACAACAAATAGCCAAGTTGCAAGCGAAGTCAAATACCGTCGGCTTATCAGTCGAAGAGAAGCGGGAACTGATGCTACTGATACAGAGCCAGTCCGTTTAGAAAGTAGCCAGCAAAGGCGACATTTGTTAAAATTGGCGGTTTGCGTTTCCGCATACTAAATTCTTCACTCAGACCCGAAGTTGGATATCGTCTATGGATCAAAATCCGCAGTCACAGCTAAAGTTGCTTGTCGCAAAAGGCAAGGAACAAGGCTATCTGACCTATGCCGAAGTTAACGACCACCTCCCGGAAGACATTGTCGATTCCGACCAGATAGAAGACATCATTCAGATGATCAATGACATGGGCATCCAAGTGGTAGAAGCCGCGCCCGATGCTGATGAATTGATGATGTCTGAGACCGTGGCCGACGAAGACGCGGTAGAAGCCGCAGCGGCAGCGCTGTCCAGTGTGGAAAGTGAAATTGGCCGTACCACCGACCCTGTGCGCATGTATATGCGTGAAATGGGAACGGTAGAGCTTCTGACCCGTGAGGGTGAGATCGATATCGCGAAGCGTATCGAAGACGGCATTAACCAAGTACAGTGCTCGGTGGCGGAATACCCGGCCTCGATTGCCTCACTGCTTGATCAGTTCGATAAGGTGGAAGCGGAAGAGCTACGCCTGACTGACATCATCTCTGGGTTTATTGATCCAACCCAAGATGACATGGCCCCGACCGCCACCCACATCGGCTCTGAGCTGAGTGAGAAAGAGCTCGAAGACGAAGATGACGACGACGCTGATGACGACGATGATGATAACGACAACGAAGAAGATGTCGGTATCGATCCTGAGCTTGCACGCGAGAAGTTTAGCGAGCTCCGTCGTACGTATTCCAATATGGAAGCGGCAATCAACCAGTATGGTCGTTACGACGACCGCACTAAAGCGTCTATCGAAGAACTGTCAGAAACCTTCAAGCAGTTCCGCTTGGTGCCTAAGCAGTTTGATCGTCTGGTTAACGAAATGCGCCAGACCATGGACAAAGTGCGTACCCAAGAACGCTTGGTCATGCGTCTGTGTGTCGATCAGGCTAAAATGCCGAAGAAAACCTTCGTGCAGCTGTTTGCCGGTAACGAATCATCTGATGCATGGATTGATGAAGCGCTGTCATCCGGTAAGCCGTATGCAGAGCGTGTGGCGCGTTACGAAGAAGATCTACGTCGCTGTGTACAAAAGCTGAAAATCATCGAAGAAGAGACAGGCCTGTCTGTTGAGCGTATCAAAGACATTAGCCGTCGCATGTCTATCGGTGAAGCGAAAGCACGCCGTGCGAAGAAAGAGATGGTGGAAGCCAACCTACGTCTGGTTATTTCGATTGCTAAGAAATACACCAACCGTGGCTTACAATTCTTGGATTTGATTCAAGAAGGTAACATTGGCTTGATGAAAGCGGTGGATAAATTTGAATACCGCCGTGGTTATAAGTTCTCAACCTATGCGACTTGGTGGATCCGTCAGGCGATTACTCGCTCGATTGCAGACCAAGCACGGACGATTCGTATTCCGGTGCACATGATTGAGACTATCAACAAGCTTAACCGCATCTCGCGTCAAATGCTTCAGGAAATGGGGCGTGAGCCACTGCCTGAAGAGTTGGCGGAGCGCATGATGATGCCGGAAGATAAAATCCGCAAAGTCCTCAAGATTGCGAAAGAGCCAATCTCAATGGAAACCCCTATCGGTGATGATGAAGATTCACATCTGGGCGATTTCATTGAAGATACCACCCTTGAGCTACCGATGGACTCAGCAACGTCTAACAACCTGAAAATGGCGACCAATGACGTATTGGCCGGTCTGACACCGCGTGAAGCAAAAGTGCTACGCATGCGCTTTGGTATCGATATGAATACCGACCACACGTTGGAAGAAGTCGGTAAGCAGTTTGATGTTACGCGCGAGCGTATTCGTCAGATTGAAGCGAAAGCGCTGCGTAAACTGCGTCACCCAAGCCGTTCAGAGACATTACGTAGCTTCTTGGACGAGTAAGCGGTAAGCGTTTTGCACTGCCCAATAGAAAGGCGAGCCAATGGCTCGCCTTTTTTAATCGCGGTCAGATTAGGTAATAAACAAGGTAGCGAGGCCAAGAAAGGCAAGGAGTCCAACCACGTCAGTGACGGTAGTCAGTGCCATGCCTCCTGCCAGTGCCGGATCAATATTGTATTTTTTTAACAGGGTCGGGATGGCGACTCCGGCAATCCCAGCGATAAATAAATTCATCATCATCGCACCGGCAATGATCAATCCAAGCTCAAGGTTCCCTTTCCATAGCACCACGACGCCGCCAATAATCATCGACCATACCAAGCCATTGATAAGTCCAACGGTGGCCTCTTTGGCCAGCAGCCAGCGTGTGTTGGAGTCACCAATGTGACCCACGGCTAACCCGCGAATGACCAAGGCAACGGTTTGATTCCCCGCTACACCGCCCATCGAGGGGACGATAGTCATCAATACCGCAATCGCAGCCATTTTATCGAGCGTGCCTTCAAACATGTTCGACACGGAGGCTGCGGTCAGTGCTGCAAGTACATTGATCCCCAGCCAGATACTGCGACGACGCGCACTTTTAAAGGCGGGCGCAAAGGTGTCTTCGTCATCGTCGAGACCGGCCAAGCCCATCATCGAGTGCTCGGCATCTTCACGAATAATATCGACCACGTCATCGATGGTAATACGGCCGACAAGGTGATTCTGTTGGTCGACGACAGGGGCGGAAACCCAGTTACGACGCTCAAAAAGGCTCGCCACATCGCCATCGTCCATGGTCACGCTAATGGCTTCATCCGGATCGTCCATGATGTCGACCACTTCCGTGTCCGGCTGGTTAACCAACAAGGCGGCAATAGGTAAATTGCCAATCAGTCGGCCATTCGGGTCAATCACATAAAGCGCATCAGTGGTATCGGGTAGCTCGCCTCGCATGCGTAGATAACGCAGTACCACATCGACAGTGACGTCGCCTCGAATGGTGACCACGTCGGTGTTCATCATCCCGCCCGCAGAGTCTTCCGGGTAGGAGAGCGCTTGCTGGATGCGCGCACGGTCTTGTGCGTCCATCTCTGCCAGCACGTCTTGTGAGACATCTTGAGGCAAACTACGCAGCAGATAAGCGACGTCGTCGGTTTCCATCCCTTCGGTAGCGGCGGCAAGTTGCTCGGGCGCCATACGCACCATGATGCCGTCTTTCACATCCTCAGACAGCTCATCGAGGATTTCACCTTGGTCTTCGGGATCCGTCAGTTGCCAGAGAACTAAACGGCCTTTGGGCGGCGAGGCCTCAAGTAGGTGGGCGATGTCTTCCGGCTCCATGTCTTCCAACATGCGGCGGACGCGGACAAACATGCCTTGTTCCAGCAGTAGGCTAACTTCTTGTAGCCGTTGGTGGGTTTGATTGCTCTGTTCTTGTTCTGTCGTTTCTGCCATAGGCAACATCCCCCATTGCAATGTCTGAAATTCTAACGCAATCAGGGGAGTCTGTCGCATGACAAATGGGTTGCGTGTCAGTATAAGAAAGGAATTGCGTGCTGGTCAGCGCAGTGGGCGGTTAACTTTCTTCGTCAAATCCGGCATCGAATAGCGCTTTTACCGCGTTTAAAGCCGGTTCGGCTTGTGGACCCGTCGCGGTGAGGGTGATGGTTTGTCCTTGAGCCGATTCCAGCATCAGCATCGCCATCACGCTATCGGCCGTGGCGCGCTTATCGCCACTTTGCAACTCAATGGTGGCGTCGTAGGCTTGGAGCAGCTCAACCAGCTTCATGGCGGCGCGCGCATGTAAGCCCAGTCGGTTACGCACACACACATCCGTGTGCAGGGTGGTCATGACGATTGCTCCAAGGTGCGATGGCGAATCTGCACTTTTTCGCCGAGCTCCGTGAAGTAGTCAGACAGATATTGGGCAATATACACAGAGCGATGTTTACCCCCCGTACATCCAATTGCGACGGTAACATAACTGCGATTATTGTTTTTCAATGCGGGCAGCCAAGACTCAAGAAAGCCTTTGATTTGTGCAATCACCATCGCGACATCGGGTTGCGCGGCGAGGAACATGCGTACGGGCTTTTCTAAGCCGGTATGAGGGCGCAGGGTCGGCTCCCAATGCGGGTTGGGCAAAAAGCGAACATCAAACACATAGTCGGCATCGGCGGGTAAGCCATGCTTAAAGCCGAACGATTCAAACACCATCACCAAATCGCCACTAGCGCGGCCCAATACCAGTGAGCGTACCGACTCGCTCAAGTCGTGAATCGACAGCCCCGTGGTATTAATCACGCGGTCGGCGTGTTCCTTGATGGGCGCCATTTGTTGCTTTTCGGCTTGAATCGCTTGCTCAAGAGACAGGTTTTGGCGCGACAGGGGATGCAGGCGGCGCGTTTCACTAAAGCGTTTGATCAGGTCCTTGTCATCTGCATCCAGGTAATACAAGGTGACATCGCACACTTCCCGTAACGCGGCGAGGGTGTCAGCAATAGGCTCATTTGCGTTAGGCAGGTTACGAATGTCCAAGCTGACCGCAATTTTGGCCTCGGCATCTTCTTGCGACGTGACGAAGTCGCGCAACAGATTCACAGGGAGATTATCAACGCAGTAATACCCGAGATCTTCGAGCACCCGCAACGCCACAGATTTGCCTGACCCCGAACGGCCACTGACAATTTTCAGCATCATAATAGACTCCCGTCAGCCCTTACTCGTTATTGAGTCATGATATTGTACAGCTCTTGGTCCGAATCTGCATTGCGAAGCTGTCGGCATAGCTGTTTATCATTGAGCTTTTCGGCGATGGCCGAGAGGGTTTGGAGATGGTATTTGCACTGTTCGTCCGGGACGAGTAGCGCGAAGAGCAAATCGACGGGGCGTTTGTCGATAGCGTCGAACTCAATCGGCTCTGCACATTGCAACAACACGCCAATAGCATGGTCACTGTCCGTGATGCGGCCGTGTGGAATGGCAATCCCTGAGCCGATACCTGTGGTGCCCAGCTTTTCACGACTTAGCATGCATTCAAACAATTGTTGCGCGTTGATCCCCAACTTGTCCGCAGCCACTTGGCTAATGATTTCTAGGGCGCGTTTCTTGCTGGAACAGTGGACGGCACTGCGTGTGCAGTCCACTGTGAGTACGTCTTTAAGTTCCATAGCTTAATGCTGTTTGAGCTTCTCTTTATGTTTACTCAATTGCTTGACCAACTTGTCGGTCAACCCATCAATGGCCGCATACATATCTTGCGACTGTGCTTTAGCATGAATCTCTCCATTGTTGACATGGAGCGTCGCTTCAGCGATTTGGTCGAGCTTTTGGACCGTCAACACAACGTGGACATTATTAATGTGCTCGAAAAAGCGCTCGAGTTTAGCAAACTTTGTATCCACATACTCGCGTAATGGTGGCGTGATTTCGACATGATGTCCGGTCAGGTTGATTTGCATACACATCTTCCTTCTGTTGAGGCGCCCTAAAGCAGGCGCTTACGCTGGTTTGACGGCGCAATACCGAGCGACTCCCGATACTTAGCGATGGTCCGTCGTGCAACTTTGATGCCTTGCTCAGCTAACAAGGCGGCAATTTTGCTATCACTGAGGGGCTTGTTGGCAGGCTCCGCTGCCACCAATTTTTTGATCAGGGCACGAATGGCTGTCGAAGAGCATTCGCCGCCATTGTCCGTGCTCACGTGGCTTGAGAAGAAGTACTTCAACTCAAAAATACCGCGTGGCGTATGCATAAATTTTTGGGTGGTCACACGAGAGATGGTCGACTCGTGCATGTCGACGTCCATGGCGATATCGTTAAGCACCATGGGCTTCATGGCTTCTTCGCCATACTCAAAGAAATCTTGTTGATGCTCGACAATACAGCGGGCCACCTTCAATAAGGTCTCATTGCGGCTTTCGAGGCTTTTAATCAGCCACTTGGCTTCTTGCAAATGGGAGCGAATAAACTGACTATCTGACGGGCTACAGCCGTTACGACCATAAGCGGCATATTGCTCATTGACCTTAAGCTTAGGAACGCTATCTGGGTTGATTTGTACCACCCATTTGCCGTGATGTTTAAACACGGAGACATCCGGTACCACGTATTCTGCTTCGTTGGTCACGATCAGGTTACCCGGACGTGGCTCAAGACTATGGATCAGTTGCATCACGGCTTTAAGATCCGGCTCTTTTAGACGGGTATCTCGCATCAGTTGACGATAATCGCGGTTGGCGAGCAAATCCATATGTTGGGTGAGCACGGTACGTGCCTCATCCAGCCAGGGCGTTTCTGGATTGTATGTCGCTAATTGGAGCAATAAGCACTCTTGTAGCGAGCGAGAGGCTACACCCAATGGATCAAAGTGTTGAACACGTTTTAATACGGCTTCCACTTCGTCAAGCTCAATCTCCTCACTGCCCAAGCTTTCTATGATCTCATCCGTGGTGACTGACAGATAGCCTTGATCGTCCACCGCATCGATGATCGCCAAGGCAATCGCTTGATCCGTTTCCGAGAAGGGGGTGAGGTCGAGCTGCCATTTTAGATAGTCGTAAAGGCTTTCGGTGGTTTCACCTTGATACACGGGAAGCTCATCGCCGCCCGAGGCAATGCCAGTACTGCCGGTTCCCGCGCTATAGACGTCATCCCAAGTGGTATCCACCGGCAACTCGTCGGGCATTTCGTTTTTCTCGAAGGCGTCTGAGGTTTCTAACGTGTCGGCGCTGGCAGTGGCGGTTTCCGTGGTGTCGTTATCATTACGCTCCGCGGCCTCTTGCTCTTGACCCTCGTCCTGTTCCAACAGCGGGTTGGTTTCCAACGCTTCTTGGATCTCTTGCTGCAAATCTAGCGTCGACAACTGCAGCAGGCGAATAGCCTGCTGTAGCTGCGGTGTCATTGCGAGTTGTTGTCCAAGCTTGAGCTGAAGCGTGGGTTTCATAGGGGCGTTACACCTTTCCTTTTACAACGACCAATGAGGTTAAAACGCTTGCTCTGAGATGCAGGGCAAGCGCTCTATAAATAACTATAGCCGTGATTGGCAGATTTTAGCGTGAGCGAGTCCACTATAGCTTGAACTGATCACCGAGATAGACACGTTTGACGTGCTCGTCATTCAGCACTTCATCAGGGGTGCCGTGCGCAATCAAGTGTCCTTGGCTGACAATGTAAGCATGCTCACAGACACTCAAGGTTTCTCGAACATTGTGGTCGGTGATCAGCACGCCTAAGCCACGATCGCGTAGGTGTTCGATGATCTTTTTAATGTCGATCACGGAGATCGGATCGACGCCGGCAAACGGCTCATCAAGCAAAATGAATTTCGGGTTAGCGGCGAGGGCGCGTGCAATTTCGACACGGCGTCGTTCGCCCCCTGACAGCGCCATGCCAAGGCTATCGCGGATATGCTGAATATTAAATTCATCCAACAAGTCTTCGGCTTTGTCTTGACGCTCCTCTTTGGTGAGGGATTTTCGCGTTTGCAGTACCGCCATCAAATTGTCGTAGACGGTGAGCTTGCGAAAAATCGAGGCCTCTTGCGGCAAATAACCGATGCCAAGACGTGAACGGTTATGCATCGGCTGAATGCTAATGTCTTGATCGTCGATAAAAATTGCCCCTTCGTCGCGAGCGACAAGACCGACAATCATGTAAAACGATGTGGTTTTACCTGCACCATTTGGGCCGAGTAGGCCGACGATCTCGCCGGATTTTACTTCCAGACTGACATCGGCGACGACTTTTCGTCCTTTATAACTTTTCGCCAAATTGGCCGCTTTTAACGTTGCCATAGGGCCTCTTATTGCGATTCTGACTCAGATGGGCTTTTAGTGGTCGGCTGCAAGATAGTAGTGACACGCTTATTGCTGTCACTTTCTGCGACCAATTGCTGCTTATCAATTTGATAGGTGATCACGTTGCCTTCGACTTGATTACCCGCTTGCTCCAGCATGGCATTGGTCGACATTTTCAAAAACTCGTTGCCCACTTCGTAGCGCAACTTATAGGCTTCACCGTGCAGCTTTTTACCATCATCCATGGTCTGCTCGAAGGTCGCGGGTTTACCGAACGCTTCAATGGTTTCATCGCCTTCTTGGCCTTGAGGGCGGATCACGACCAGCTTGTCGGCCAGAATTTTAATGCTACCTTGGGTCAGTACAACATCTTGGGTAAAGGTCACCGTGTTGGTGGCCATGTCCAAATGCTGGCTCTCAGATTGAATATAAATAGGCTGCTCTGTGTCGCTACTCAATGCCAATGAGTAGTGCGAAAACAGCAACATGGCACCTGCCAGTGCTTTAACGAGGGGTCGTTTCATATCGGCCTTTAACATCGTTTAACAGTTCCATCTGGTGGTTACCGAAGTTCCCTTTCACGCGTTGTCCTTCGGTTTGAAAGCCAACGCCAGTGATGGTGGTGGGACGGTCGGACCAAAAGTCTCGCGTGGTGAGATCCAACGTCACAGTCTCGGTGGCTACCGAATGAATTTGCGCGTTCGGTAGCAAGTTAAAAATTCGCACTTTGCCTGTCATCGTCAATATGTGCTTATCAGACAGCACCGCATAGTTTGCACTGATGCGCCACTCTTCGTCTTTACCATTGTTATAGGTCCATAAGACAGGCTCATTAAAGTGGGTTTCATCAATGTTGGCGTAGTGCTCTAAGTGCTCAGCGTCAACGGTATAGCTGCGTATCCCATCGGCGTTGTATTGCACGGTTTTAATTTGTTCACCGGTAAACAGAGGCTTTTCTGCGTCCGGCTCAACTTGTACCGCACGCTCCCAGACATGTTGAGAAAGCAGATAATAGCCGGTTAGGGCACACAGTACTATCAGCACCAGCATGCTTAGCCGCTGCATCATACGCTTAAGCCCTTGTGCTGATCGAGCTCGCCTCGTGCCTCGAGGATCAGATCGCAGACTTCACGGACCGCGCCGAACCCACCACGGATTTGGGTCACCAGATCGGCGCGTTGTTGTAATAGCGGGTGACCGTCTGCCACACAGACCGCGAGGCCGACTTTTGCCATGACGGGCCAATCAATCAAGTCATCACCGATATACGCGGTGTGCTCAGGGTCAACGTTGCATTGCTGACAAAGATCGTCGTACGCAGCTAGCTTGTCACTTTGTCCTTGATAGACATGACGGACCCCTAAGGCGTTCATTCTATTTTCGACAATCTTAGACTGTCGACCTGTGATCACTGCGACCTCAATACCAGCGTTCATCAAGGCTTTGATGCCGTAGCCATCACGGGTGTGAAAGGCCTTCAGCTCCTCGCCTTGATTGCCCATATACACGCGACCATCGGAGAAAACGCCATCGACATCGCAAATCAGTAGCTGGATCGTCGCCGCGCGTTCGAACAGGGTGGTGGCAACAGGGCCATATAAGGTGTCAGTCACAGGTGCGGACATTACATTACTCCGGCTTTCAAAAGGTCATGCATGTTGAGGGCGCCAAGAAGCTGGCCATTTTTCGCCACCAGCAGCCCGTTAATTTTACGCTCCTCCATGAGTTTGAGTCCTTCTGCCGCCAGCAGTTCCGGTTCAATGGTGATCGGATTGGCGGACATCACCTCGCCAATGGCGGTGGTGTGTAAATCAATGCGTTGATCGAGTAAGCGGCGCAGATCGCCATCGGTAAAGACGCCTGCCAACTGTTGCTCTGCATCGACCACGGCGGTCATTCCCAGGCCTTTTTCTGACACTTCCAGCAAGGCATCGCGCACGGTGGCACTGTCTGGCACCACGGGTAAACGCTCGCCTTGATGCATCAGATCGCTAATACGTAAGAGTAGTTTGCGTCCTAATGCGCCGCCCGGATGGGAGAGGGCAAAGTCATCGGCGGTAAAACCTTTTGCTTGCATCAATGCCATGGCAAGCGCGTCGCCCATCACCAAGGTGGCCGTGGTACTGGATGTAGGCGCAAGCTTAAGGGGGCACGCCTCTTTGGGTACGTGAATATTGAGGTGGACTCTGGCGAGTTGCCCCATACTCGAGTTGGGGTTGCCCGTCATACAGACTAACGGGATACCGAGACGTTTAATCACCGGGAGTAAGGTAAGAATCTCACCGGCTTCGCCAGAGTTGGAAATGGCTAACACCACGTCGCCTTGATTAACCATCCCAAGATCGCCGTGACTTGCCTCACCTGGGTGCACGAAAAACGCAGGCGTTCCTGTGCTTGCAAGAGTGGCTGCAATTTTGCGGCCGATGTGGCCCGACTTGCCCATTCCCATTACCACCACTTTGCCGGTGGCGTTCAAGATTAATCGACAGGCGGCATCAAAATGCTCGTCAATCGCCGTTTTGAGTTGTGCAATCGCATCTTGCTCAATGGTAAGCACATCAAGTCCTGCGCGACGAAAATCAAATTCACTCATCACCATGTCCATTATGCGGCAGCGTTAACAAAGAGATAGCCTTGATAGGCGATATAACACATCAAAAAGATCGCCCCTTCAATGCGGTTGATACTGCGTGATTTGCCTAATGCGAAGACCAGTAGCATCACAGAGAGAACCAGCATGATGTAGTAATCCCGCCCCATTGCAAATTCACTGATCGGTGACGGGTTGAGCAAGCCCGGGATCCCCATCACCGCCAAGATATTAAACACGTTCGAGCCGATAATATTGCCGACAGCGAGATCGTCTTCCCCTTTCATCACGCCGGCAATCGAGGCGGCGAGTTCGGGCAAGCTGGTGCCGATAGCAATGATGGTCAAGCCAATCACCAAGTCGCTCATGCCAAAGTATTGAGCAATGGTGACTGCCGAGTCGACCACTTGATCGGATGACAGCAATAGCAAAGGCAGACCGATTAAAATCCACATTACCGCTTTTAGATTACTGACATCTTGCGGAATGTCCGATTCCTGATCCGCCAGCATAGGATCGGTCCCGCCTGAGTCTTTGCCAATTTTGATCATGGCAAGGATAAACACCACGAATAAGACCAACAGACCCACGCCTTCGAAAAAGCCGAGGTGGTTGTTCCACAAAAGAGCGCCGGCGAGCAAGGTGACCGCCATCATTAATGGTAGTTCGCGGCGCAAAATGATAGAGCTAATCGACAAAGGCTTAATCAGGGCGGTAAAGCCAAGAATGAGGGCAATGTTGGCGATGTTTGATCCTAAGACATTCCCCACCGCGGTGTCGGTTTTATCTGCAAGCGCGGCATTGGCCGATACCATCATTTCAGGCGCGGAAGAGCCCATGGCCAGAATCGTCATGCCAATGACAAGAGGAGAGACGCCGTAGTTTTTCGCGATCGCGGCAGCGCCGAACACAAGTCGGTCAGCACTCCAAACCAGTAACACTAATCCAACAATAAGTATGGCAACCGCTTCTACCATGACACCTGTCCTTTGCGTTTTTAAATTGGCGTAAATGAGGTGCAATTCTGACGGCTAACGTGGCAAATGTGAAGCGAAAAGCCCGCACCATCGCCGTGAATGCGTTGCTTTTCATTCATGAACGGGAACTCGTTGGCACTTTTTCGGTCCATATAGGCCATTCTTCCTCGATGAGCGGGTGAATGGCTATACTGCCATAATCAGGGCTATATCACGTCCTATCAGGCAGGGAGCGGGCGTTGCTTGTGTTAGCATAGGGGACGCCTTATTATCAGCCACTTAATTTTTATCCTATCTAACCATGAGAATGCGGCAATGGCAGCACAGAGCCTGATAGATATTAACGGGATGACATTCTCACGGGGCAGCCGGTGCATTTTCGATCATATTGATTTGCAGGTGCCGCGTGGTCAGGTGACCGCCATCATGGGACCATCTGGCATTGGTAAAACAACCCTATTGCGTTTAATTGCTGGTCAGCTAAAGCCTGATGCCGGCGACATTGTTTTTGATGGCCACAATATTCCCACCTTAGGGCGTCGTCGTTTATTCGATGTGCGCCAACGGATGAGCATGTTGTTTCAATCTGGCGCCTTGTTCACCGATATGTCGGTGTTTGATAATGTGGCCTTTCCCTTGCGTGAGCACACGCAGTTGGATGAATCCCTCATTCATACCATTGTGATGTTGAAGCTTGAGGCGGTAGGGCTGCGCGGGGCAGCTGCATTAATGCCCAGTGATCTCTCTGGGGGGATGGCTCGCCGTGCAGCACTGGCGCGTGCTATTGCCCTCGACCCAGAACTGATTTTGTTTGATGAGCCGTTTGTGGGACAGGACCCAATTACTATGGGGGTCTTGGTCACCTTGATTCGCCAGCTTAACCAAGCCTTGGGGCTGACCTGCGTGGTAGTATCCCACGATGTGCCTGAAGTGATGAGCATCGCGGACAAAGTCTATCTGTTGGCAGACAGCCGGATCATCGCCAGTGGCACACCGCAATCGCTGCGTGATAATCAAGATCCTTGGGTCAAACAATTCCTCGAAGGGCACGCAGATGGCCCTGTACCATTCCGCTATCCTGCGGGTCAGCTAGAGCAGGAGATTTACCGGTGATAAAAACGCAGATTGCGGATGTGGGTCGCCGCGCGATGGGCGTGGCTGAGTCGATGGGACGCGCCACCTTTGTGATGACCGGCGCGCTGGTGGGCAAACCACAGCCGAGCAAGACCTTCCCGCTCTTGATTAAACAGCTTTACTCAGTGGGCGTTCGCTCACTGGCGATCATCATCGTATCAGGCCTATTCATTGGCATGGTGTTGAGTTTACAAGGCTATTTAGTGTTGTCCGATTTTGGTGCAGAAACCAGCCTTGGACAAATGGTCGCCTTGTCGCTGTTACGCGAACTAGGCCCGGTGGTGACGGCACTGCTGTTTGCCGGACGGGCGGGCTCAGCGCTGACCGCGGAAATTGGTCTGATGAAAGCCACTGAGCAGCTATCCAGCTTAGAGATGATGGCGGTTGACCCGCTTCGCCGCGTGGTCGCGCCGCGCTTCTGGGCCGGTGTGATTGCGATGCCGTTGTTGGCGGTGATCTTTATGCTGGTGGGCATCTGGGGCGGCGAGCTCGTCGGGGTAGACTGGAAAGGCATCGATCACGGTAGTTTCTGGTCTGTGATGCAAGCATCGGTCGATCTGGGCTACGACGTTGGCAACGCACTGATCAAAAGTGTGGTATTTGCTATCGCAGTGACTTGGATTGCCCTGTTTAACGGTTACGATGCCACGCCGACCTCGGAAGGTATCAGCCGTGCCACCACACGCACTGTGGTGCACTCTTCATTGGCCGTGCTCGGCCTTGACTTTGTCCTTACTGCACTCATGTTTGGGAATTAATCATGCAACAGAGTCGAAAAACAGAATTTTGGGTAGGCTGCTTTGTCATCGCCGGCATTGCAGCATTATTGGTGCTGGCGTTCCAAGTGGCGGATGTTCAACGTTGGGGACGAGCGGATACTTACACCTTAACCGCAGAGTTTGACAATATTGGTGGCCTGAAAGTGCGCTCACCGGTCAAAGTCGGGGGCGTGACCGTGGGTCAGGTGACCGCTATCTCGCTGGATGCAGAAACCTATGTGCCGAAAGTCACCCTACAGATTAACAGCAGTGCGGGATATTTCCCTGAGTCGAGCTCGGCATCGATTTACACCGCAGGCTTACTCGGTGAGCAGTACATTGGTATTACGCCCGGGTTTGTCGATGAAGCATTAGGCATTGGCTACCTTGAAGACGGCGGTAAGTTAGAAGACACCAAATCCGCGCTGGTACTCGAGGACTTAATTGGACAGTTCTTGTATAGCGTGGGCGATAAGGAGTAATCGAATGAAGAAGGTTTTGATCACACTGTCATCAGCGCTGATCGTGTTTGTCGCCAGTGTCAGTTCGTTTGTGCATGCCAGTGAGCCGGTGGACCAAACCAACCCCTACCGGTTGATTGAGCAAGTGGCTGACAACACCTTTACTCGCCTGCGTAAAGATCGCACCTTGTTCCGCGCCGATCCGGATTTGCTGCGTGACGTGGTGAAAGACGAGCTACTGCCCTACATCCACACCCGCTATGCGGCGTCGTTGGTGCTAGGTGCTCAGCATTATCGTCAAGCCACCCCTGAACAGCGCGATGCATTCACCGAGGCATTCACCGAATACATGATTGCTTCCTACGCACAAATCCTGCTCGAGTACGACAACCAAGATGTCAACGTGCAACGTGACCAAGCCATTGGTGATGACGACAAGATTGTAAAAGTGCGCGTGGATATCACCGATTCCTCGCGTCCGCCGATTCGTCTTGATTTCAGTCTGCGTAAAAATACTCGGACAGGAAATTGGCAAGCCTATGACGTAACGGCGGAAGGGGTGAGTATGATCCAATCTAAACAATCAGAGTGGAAAGCGCCGCTGCGTCGTGATGGTATTGATTCTGTGATTGAACAGCTCAAAGAGCTGGCGGCAAAACCGATTCGTCGCGAGGATAAACAGAAACAGGGCGAGTCATGAGTGTCGAGTTAATTACAAGCGGCGGGCAGCATTACCACTTGTCAGGACGGTTAGATCGTGACACAGTGCCCGCTTTTTGGCGCCAGCGTAGCCAGTGGCTACCTAATGATTCGGCGCTGAGCCTGGATTTAAGCGGGCTATCTCGCGTCGACTCTGCCGGCATGGCCATGTTGTTGCACTTGGATAAAACCTTGAAAGAGAAAGGTCAGACCGTGCGCTACAGCGGCATGCCAGAGCAGCTCAAACTGTTGTTGACGCTAAGCAACATCGAGGCATTTTTTGACGATGCTGAGCATCAAGAAGGGGTTTAAACGTGGAAGCGAGCGAAGTTAAAGCCATTTTAGACGCGGCTCTGTCACTAGACGAGCTGCACGTGAAAGGCGACGGAAGCCACTTTGAAGTAGTGGCCGTGGCAGAGATGTTCGACGGAATGTCGCGTGTGAAAAAACAGCAGACCATCTACGGCCCGCTGATGGAGCACATTGCACGTAACGATATTCATGCTGTGAGCATTAAAGCGATGACCCCCGCAGAGTGGGCGCGCGATAAAAAGCTGATGCAGTTGTAAGAGGGTCAGATGCAAAAGTTTCGAGTGACGGGCAATGGCCCGCTTAAAGGTGACGTGGCCATTTCCGGCGCGAAAAATGCAGCTCTCCCTATTTTATTTGCTTCACTGTTGGCTGAAGAGCCCGTTGAAGTCGCCAATGTGCCTAAACTCCGCGATATCGATACCACTATGGCGCTATTATCGCGCCTTGGGGCAAAAGTCAGCCGCAATGGCTCTGTCCATGTCGATGCCAGCGATATCACGGAACTGTGTGCCCCCTATGATTTGGTTAAAACCATGCGTGCGTCGATTTGGGCGCTCGGCCCCTTGGTCGCACGTTTCGGTAAAGGGGAAGTGTCTTTACCCGGCGGATGTGCGATTGGTGCCCGTCCGGTGGACTTGCACATTAACGGCTTAGAGCAGCTCGGCGCCACCATCACACTCGATGAAGGCTATGTGCGAGCCACCGTCGATGGTCGTCTAAAAGGAGCCCACATTGTGATGGATAAAGTCAGCGTGGGTGCTACCGTCACTGTGATGTGTGCTGCCACCTTGGCAGAAGGCACCACGGTGATTGAAAACGCCGCCCGCGAGCCAGAAATCGTGGATACGGCGAAATTCCTCAATACCCTTGGGGCGAAAGTCAAAGGCGCAGGCACCGACCGGATTGAAATTGAAGGGGTTGAACGTCTTGGCGGCGGCGTACATGCGGTGGTTGCTGATCGGATTGAAACCGGTACCTTTTTGGTGGCTGCGGCGGTTTCAGGCGGCCATATCGTCTGTCGCAATACTTCTCCGGATTTACTCGAAGCCGTGCTTCATAAATTGGAAGAAGCTGGCGCTAAGGTCACCACAGGCGATGACTTTATCGAGCTGGATATGACCGGCCGCGAACTGAAAGCGGTGAATGTACGTACCGCGCCGCATCCGGGCTTCCCAACCGACATGCAAGCGCAGTTTACCTTGCTGAACTTGGTGGCGAAAGGGACCGGGATTATTACCGAAACTATCTTCGAGAATCGCTTTATGCATGTGCCTGAACTGCAACGTATGGGCGCACACGCAGAAATAGAAGGCAACACCGTGGTGTGTGGTGATTGCGATAGCCTCAGTGGCGCGCAAGTGATGGCCACTGATCTGCGTGCCTCGGCAAGCTTAGTGATTGCTGGATGCATTGCCAAAGGCGAAACCGTGGTGGATCGCATTTATCATATCGATCGCGGTTATGAGCGTATCGAAGATAAACTGCAAGCGCTGGGCGCGAAAATCGAGCGTATTGACGGCGAGTAAGCGCGTCGTACGATGAGTTAACGAAAAAACGCCAGCCTTGATGGGGCTGGCGTTTTTGTCTTTGTGAGGCGTCAGCGTGTGCTAACGATGCGTTGCCGTCGACTATTGGCCGCTGTCTGGCTCGTTCCCGACCGTCACCGGCAGGGTTAAACTCTCACCATCGCGAATAAGGGTAATCGAAAGTGTTGTGCCAGGACGCGCATCGGTGACAATATCCATCGCCCCACGGGCACCTTTAACGGGTTTATCGTTAATTTTAATGATCAAATCTTGCGGCTGAATTCCCGCCTTTTCTGCCGGGCCGCCTTTATCCATGTCCGCCACCATTACGCCGCGCTGTTGCTCGGCATCAAGCAAGCGCGCCATCACTGGATTGACGTCACGACCATCGATACCAATGTAGCCTCGGATAACGCGCCCATCAGCAATCAATTTATTCATGATCTTTTCGGTTAAGCGGTAGGGAATGGCAAAGGAAATCCCGTAGGTTTCCAGATCGGTTGCCTGCTGAAACGAAGCGGTGTTGATCCCCACCAGCTCACCGCGGCTATTCACCAACGCGCCGCCGGAATTCCCTCGGTTAATTGCGGCATCGGTTTGCAGAAAGTCTTGGCGGCCATAAAAGCTCATCCCAGTGCGGCCCGTGGCGGAGATAATGCCGTAAGTGGTGGTTTGTCCGAGGTTATACGGGTTACCAATCGCAAGAACGGTATCGCCAACGGTAGGTTGATAGTCTTGGTTGACTGGGATTACGGGTAAGTTTTCAGCTGGAACTTTCAGCACCGCCAGATCCGTGCGTTGATCTTTACCGACCATTTGCGCGGTAAAAATACGGCCGTCTTGCAGGGCAACAATCACCTGATCCGCTTTGGCGACCACATGGTAATTGGTGACCACATAGCCTTTGGCGCTCATGATCACGCCTGAGCCAAGTCCTTGGGTATTGAGCTGCAAACGGTCGCCGCGAACGTAATTGCGGGTATAAATATTCACCACCGCGGGAGAGGCGCGCTTGACCGCATAACTGAATGAAACCAGTTCAGGCTGTTGGACCTCATCAAAATCGGGCAAGGATGAAACACTAAAAAGGCCTGAGCGTAGATCAGGCACCGCAACCAAAATTAGGGCGGCAGTGAATAAGCCAATAAGCGTGGAGCGAACCAATAGTGCCAGCATAAATGATGCTATCCTCAACGAAGCCAACTGCGAGGCTAGAGGATAGCATTGCAACAATCGTTTGTGGAAATGCAAAGCGGTGAGCTTTGTACAAAAAATGCCTGCCAAGAGGCAGGCATTTTGCGTGAGGCAAAGGCGGGATTAACGGATCACTAAATACAAGGAGCCGTTATCTCGAGCGATGTTCAGAGCCAGCACATTCGGCTTGTCTTCCAAAATCTTACGTAAATCACCGAGGTTTTCGACCTTATGTCGGTTCACCCCGACAATCACATCTCCTTCGCGCAGCCCGTATCGCGCCGCCAAAGACCCTTCTGCGACCGCAGCGACTTCTACACCGGCAGGATCGCCATCATGGTTTTTCAGCTCAGCGCCTTTCAACGCCTTATGCAGGTCATCGGCTTTGGCTTGCGTTTGGCTCGCTTCTTTCAGCGTGGTTTTGGCCGTGATGGTTTCGCCATCTCGGATCACACCCAGCTCAACGTCTTTGCCTGCGCCCAAGGTCGCGATTTTTGCGCGTAGCTCGCCAAAGGTACGGATACTCTTACCGTTGACCGAAACAATAATGTCGCCGGCTTTTAAGCCAGCCTCTTCGGCGGCAGAGTCCGGCATCACTTGGCTGACAAACGCACCATGTTTGGTGGCAAGGCCAAATGCATCTGCCAACTCAGAGGTCAGCTCACGGCCGGTCACACCCAGCATGCCGCGACGTACCGAGCCATATTCGAGAATTTGGTCGACCAAGCTTTTCGCCATGTTGGCTGGGATGGCAAAACCAATCCCGACGTTGCCGCCATTGGGGCCTAAAATCGCGGTATTGATACCAATCAACTCACCATTCAGGTTCACCAACGCGCCGCCGGAGTTACCGCTGTTAATCGCGGCATCGGTTTGAATAAAGTTTTCAAAGTTTTCTAAATTCAAACCACTGCGTCCGAGCGCAGAGATAATCCCTGAGGTGACGGTTTGCCCCAGTCCAAAGGGGTTACCAATCGCGACGGCAAAATCACCGACGCGTAGTGCGTCTGAATTAGCCAGTTTGATTGCAGTGAGGTCTTTCGCTGCGTCATCCAGTTGCAGCAGGGCAATATCTGACATCTCATCGCTGCCAATTAGGCGTGCGTCATATTCACGGCCATCTTGCAGCTGGACGCGAATTTGGTCGGCGTCATCAATCACATGATGGTTGGTAACAATGTAGCCTTTGTCGGCATCGATAATGACGCCAGAGCCTAAGCCGCGGAATGGGCGCTCTTGGACTTGCTCAGAAGGCATGTTGGGGCCAAAGAAAAAACGGAACGCTTCGGGAACACGTTGTTTCGAAACTTTATTACCCTCGACAGCGATACTGACCACGGCAGGAGAAACTTTCTCAAGCATTGGCGCCAAGCTAGGCATGGTCTGACCGCTCACCGCTTGAGGAAGTGCCGCATGGCTAGGAAGAGGAGAAAACGCCGCGCCAAGGGTCAACGCGGCAACACTAATCGCTAGTAAAGACTTTTTCATCATAGACTCACTCCGATTGTCCGAGTATGGATAAGAGTGGGGTCTATCTTAAAAAGTTCAATCCTTGATCAACTCACGCGCGATTTTCCTTCTTCTTTCAATAGCCCAGAGCCAGTGTCAGAGTAATCGCGTGGCGGTTGGTCGCCGTCAGTGGCTTCTTTAATCTCGGTGATCTTGCCTAAGCGCTTCGCAAAAGGATTATCTTGCTCGGGTAAATTCGGCATCAGATCGGAAGACGTTTTTGCCATATGCTGATACAGCTTGCTGTAATCCTTCGAGATGGTATCGAGCAGATCAGCACTTTGGGCGAAATGATCGACCAACTCTTGGCGATATTGCTCCAGCTCGTAACGTGACTTTTCCAGCTCCCTTTTTAAATCTTTTTGTTGTTTGAGGTCACGCGTAGTCATGCGGGCTATCAAAAAGCCAACCGCTACGCCGATGATGAGAAAGATCAGGCTATTAATCCAAGCCATAACTGCTCCTTGTAGTCACAAGTTGACCAACCACAGATACCATTTTCCCGCCTAAAAAGACAAGCGAAACGCCTCTGCTTGTTTCAACTTTAGCGCACTGTTTTGAGAAAAGTGAAGGTTGGTGATTGCTGCTCACTATACATGGCAATCGTCTGACGTGGTACTATCGAGGCAGGCGAATAACACGAGGCTTTCAAGGAATGACGCCGCTCGAACATTATAATAACGATCTGACCCAAAACGATTTTATTGAAGACCCCGCACAGCGTATGGCCGTTGAGAAACTCGATGCGCTCTATCACCGCTTACTACAAACGCCTGTGGTTGCGCCTAAGCCTGATAAGCGTGCTTGGCTACCATGGCGTAAATCGACCCCCCAACCGATCACACCGGTTAAAGGACTTTACTTTTGGGGCGGTGTCGGACGCGGTAAAACCTATCTGATGGATACCTTTTTCCATGCGCTACCGTTTGAAAACAAAATGCGCATGCACTTTCACCGCTTTATGCATCGGGTGCATCAAGAGTTAAAAGCGCTGGATGGTGAGGCCGATCCGCTTTGGCAAATCGCGGATAAATTTGCCCAAGAGACACGCGTTTTGTGTTTCGATGAATTTTTTGTCTCTGATATCACTGATGCGATGATCCTCGGCACCTTAATGGAAGCCCTGTTTGCGCGCGGTATTACGCTGGTGGCCACATCAAACATTGTGCCTGACGAGTTATATCGTAACGGCCTGCAGCGACAACGATTTTTACCCGCGATTGATTTAATCAATCAGCATTGTGAGGTGGTAAACGTTGACTCGGGGGTGGATTATCGCCTGCGCACCCTCACTCAAGCAGACATTTTTCATCACCCCTTAGGTGACAGTGCTCGTGCCAAAATGGACGACTACTTTCGTAAGCTCAATGGCGAGGGTGGGGTGCGCGATGATGTGATTGAAGTGAACCATCGCGCGCTGCCAACCATTGAAAATGGTGATGGTGTCGCGCATTTTAGTTTTGCTGAGCTGTGTCAGTCCGCACGTAGTCAAACCGATTACATGGAATTGGCGCGTTTGTATCACACGGTATTGCTGGCCGATATGCCGCAACTTCAGGCTAATCAAGAAGATGCTGCCCGTCGTTTTATTGCTTTAGTGGATGAATTTTACGAGCGTAACGTTAAGCTGATCATTTCTGCAGCGGTGCCGATGGACAGCCTCTATGCAGGCGAGCGATTGCGGTTTGAGTTTGAACGTTGTCAGTCGCGCCTTATCGAGATGCAAAGCCACGAATACCTTGCATTGGCGCACTTACCATAGGCTGTCGCGCACCTGTTGGCGCTTTGCGCATCAAGCGATTGCTAAACAATAACCAGTTGCGCATCAAGCGATTGCTAAACAATAACCAGTTGCGCATTTTGGTGGGATTTTTTTTGAAAAAGAGGTGATTTTTTCTCCACTCTTCCCTATAATCCCGCAACCCACCGTTACTGTTGAAAGGCTTAGGCCGAGGGTACCACCACTCGAAGGGGTGTTGTATGGACTCTTAACAGTGGGAGCTTCGGCTCCTTAAGTGAAACTTATTAAATCGGGTAATCATTAGCATGAAAACTTTCGTTGCTAAACCAGAAACTGTAAAACGCGACTGGTACGTTGTAGACGCTGAAGGCAAAACTCTGGGCCGTCTGGCTACTGAAATTGCATCTCGTCTGCGTGGTAAGCACAAACCAGAATACACCCCTCACGTTGACACCGGTGACTACATCGTTGTTATCAACGCTGAGAAAGTTACTGTAACTGGCCGCAAAGCGTCTGACAAAATGTACTACAGCCACACTGGCTACGTAGGTGGCATTAAGTCAATCAGCTTCGAGAAGCTGATCGCGCAAAAACCTGAGCTGGTTATTGAGAAAGCCGTTAAAGGCATGCTGCCTCGCGGTCCTCTAGGTCGTGCGATGTACCGTAAACTGAAAGTTTACGCGGGTTCTGAGCACAAGCACGCGGCACAACAACCGCAAGTACTAGACATCTAAGAGGAATATAGCAATGGCAGAACAATACTACGGCACTGGTCGTCGCAAAAGCTCCGCAGCTCGTGTATTCATCAAGCCGGGCAGCGGTAACATCGAGATCAACAAGCGTTCTCTGGACACTTACTTTGGTCGCGAAACTGCTCGCATGGTTGTTCGTCAGCCACTAGAGTTGGTTGAGATGATCGACAAGCTGGACCTGTACATCACCGTTTCTGGTGGTGGTATCTCTGGTCAAGCGGGCGCTATCCGTCACGGCATCACTCGTGCACTGATGGAATATGATGAGTCTCTACGTCCTGCACTACGTGCAGCTGGCTTCGTGACTCGTGACGCGCGTAAAGTTGAGCGTAAAAAAGTGGGTCTGCGCAAAGCACGTCGTCGCCCACAATTCTCGAAGCGTTAATTTACGCCCGAGCAATATTTGCCTCAAAAAGCCTGGTGGTTACACCGGGCTTTTTTTATGTTTGCACCAAACGGCTTACAAATATATTTCCTTTCAAAACAGCGTATAAGCACGCATTTTCCAACATTTCTATTACCCTTTCCTTAATTCTGTGCACACCGCTCACATTTGTTACAAAAAGGTAGCTTTATCTTGTCAAAAAGTAGGGTTTTCTCTATCATCTAGCCGACGTAATAGCAGCTAAGATTTAATCGAACTGATCCCGGTCAGCCGTTATTACATATTCGTTTTTGAGTTAGCCGTACGCTCCATGGACGCAAAGGACACAATAAAAATCCAAGCGGGAGCACATGGGAGAATGTTGGATGAGCAATGCGCCAGTGAATACCGGCCGACGCCGTTTCCTGACTGCGACGACGTCAGTTGTTGGCGGTTTAGGGGCCGTAGCAGTTGCCGTGCCTTTTATTAAGTCCTGGAACCCAAGCGCCAAAGCAAAGGCCGCGGGGGCGCCAGTTGAAGTCGATATCAGTAAACTGCAAGACGGCCAGATGATCCGCGTCGAATGGCGAGGAAAGCCTGTATGGGTGGTCCGTCGCAGCCAAGCAATACTCGAAGAGTTGTCTACGTTTGAAGACAGACTTCGTGACCCCGCGTCTGAGCAACCTCAGCAGCCAGGGTATGCAACCAATCAAACCCGTTCTATCAAGCCAGAAATCTTTGTTGCGGTTGGTATTTGTACCCACCTTGGTTGTTCACCAACCTATTTGCCAGACAGCTTTAGCGAGCAGGTGAGTGGGGTGAAAGCCGGGTTCTTCTGCCCGTGCCACGGTTCCAAGTTTGATATGGCCGGACGCGTATTCCAAAGTGTTCCAGCGCCGCTTAACTTGGTGGTGCCGCCTTATATGTTCTTGGACGACAAGCGCATACTCGTGGGACAAGATGAGGGGAATGCGTAATGGAAAATTTCCTGAACTGGGTTGAAAAACGTATTCCAGCGATGAATGCGTACCGTAAACACATGACCGAATACCCTATGCCGAAGAACTTTAACTTCTGGTATATGTTCGGTGTGTTGGCGATGATTGTTTTGGTTAACCAAATTCTTACAGGGATTTGGCTAACCATGAACTATGTGCCGTCAGCAGAAGGCGCGTTCGCGTCGGTTGAATACATCATGCGTGATGTGGAATACGGCTGGCTGCTCCGCTACATGCACTCCACCGGGGCCTCGGCCTTTTTCGTGGTGGTGTATCTGCACATGTTCCGCGGGTTAATTTACGGCTCGTATCAAAAGCCTCGTGAACTGCTGTGGCTGTTCGGTATGTTGATTTTCTTGGTGCTAATGGCCGAAGCCTTTATGGGCTATCTGCTGCCATGGGGTCAGATGTCATACTGGGGCGCGCAGGTTATCATTTCTCTGTTTGGTGCCATTCCGGTTATCGGTGACGACCTCACCCTGTGGATCCGTGGTGACTACGTCGTTTCTGGCGCAACATTGAACCGCTTCTTTGCGCTGCACGTCATTGCGTTGCCGATTGTGCTGCTGTTGCTTGTTGTGCTTCACGTACTGGCACTGCACGAAGTGGGCTCAAACAACCCAGACGGTATCGATACCAAACTGCCAAAAGGCAAGATGGGCGACGATTACCAGTCACAGTTTAAGTTCCACCCTGACTACACCAAGAAATATGACATCATCGATTCGATCCCTTTCCACCCTTACGGGACGGTGAAAGATCTGATTGGTATCGGTGTGTTCGGCATCTTGTTTGCCTACGTCATTTTCTTTAACCCTGAAATGGGCGGCTATTTCCTTGAGCCACCTAACTTTGAAGCGGCGAACCCGCTGAAGACGCCTGAGCACATTGCCCCGGTTTGGTACTTCACGCCTTTCTATGCGATTTTGCGTGCGATTCCAGACAAACTGATTGGGGTTATCGCCATGGGTGCATCGATTGTGGTGCTGTTCTTGTTGCCATGGCTTGACCGCTGTCGCGTGCGTTCATACCGCTACCGCAGCAAGTTGCACTTGGCGAACATTGTGCAATTCGTGATTGCCTTTATCGCTCTGGGCATTCTCGGTGCGTTGCCTGCGACGCCAACTTATACCTTGCTGGCGCAGATCTTCAGCTTCTGTTACTTCATGTTCTTCGTGCTGTTGTTCTTCTACAGCAAAAATGAAGCAACAAAACCGCTACCAGAGAGGGTGACATTCAAATGAAAAAATGGATTGTAATGTTATGCGCGCTGTTGCCCTCTTTGGCGATGGCCGCCGGTGGTAATGTTCATTTGGACGATGCCAACAACGACTTAACGGACAAAGCCTCATTGCAACGTGGTGCCAAGCTATTTATGAACTACTGCTTTGGTTGTCACGCCACGCAATATCAGCGCTATCAGCGTGTGGCTGAAGATCTCAACATCCCGAAAGACTTGATGGAAGATAACCTCATCTTCGACAAAAACGCCAAGTACGGGGATTTGATGAAAAACGCCATGTCGCAAGAATCGGGTGCCAAATATTTTGGTGCCCCAGCGCCGGACCTCACCTTGGTGGCGCGCGTGCGTGGTGTCGATTGGCTATACACCTATTTACGCTCGTTTTATGTTGACCCTTCTCGTCCATTTGGCGTGAACAATACAGTCTTCCCTAATGTGGGTATGCCACACGTGCTCGAAGAGCTACAAGGGACACCGCGTAAGGTTTACGAGCAACGTATGGTTGACGGTAAAATGGTTGAAGAGTTCGTTGGCCTAGAATCTGATGGCAACGGTGAGCTCAGCTCCGGCGAGTACGACAATGCCGTGCGCGATCTGGTTAACTTCCTTGAATATGCCGGCGAACCTGTAAAGCTAGAGCGTCAGCAACTAGGTTGGTGGGTGATTGGCTTCTTCGTGATATTCCTTATCTTGGGTTACCTACTCAAGAAAGAATATTGGCGCGATGTGCACTGATCGGTTAATCTAGTGTGTTGCTAATCCGCAATGGGGACGCTTTGTCCCCATTGCTTTCTATTGATATTGAACATCCTGGAGGGGTTGATGGCTGTTGCTGCCAATAAACGCTCGGTGATGACGTTATTCTCTGACGCATCTGATCTCTATAGTCATCAGGTACGCATCGTCCTCGCAGAGAAAGGTGTCAGTGTAGAAATTGAGTTGGTAGATCCGAACAATCTGCCTGAGGACTTGGTTGATCTGAATCCTTATAACTCTGTTCCGACCTTGGTGGACCGTGAACTTGCGTTGTATAACGCAGACATCATCATGGAATACTTGGATGAGCGTTTCCCTCACCCGCCATTGATGCCAGTTTACCCGGTTGCGCGTGCGCAAAGCCGTTTGATGATGTATCGCATCAAACGTAACTGGTATACCTTGGTTGAAAAGATCAGCCACGGTAGTGCTGATGAGGCCGACAAGGCACGTAAACAACTGCGCGAAGAGCTACTGGCACTGGCGCCTGTGTTTGCGGAAAGCCCGTACTTCTTGAGTGAAGAGTTTAGCCTTGTTGATTGCTATCTTGCACCACTGCTGTGGCGTTTGCCTGTTCTGGGCATTGAGCTGGCAGGCCCAGGCTCTAAAGAAGTCAAAGACTACATGACGCGTCTGTTTGAGCGTGATTCATTTCTCGCCTCACTGACAGAAGCTGAACGTGAAATGCGACTAACGGGTCAATAATGTCTACATCAGAATTCTCGATGACACCACGCCGCCCTTATTTGGTGCGTGCTTTCTATGATTGGTTACTCGATAACGAGCTCACTCCGCACATGGTTGTTGATGCAACCTTGCCGGGCGTGCAGGTGCCGTTTGACTATGTCAAAGACGGTCAAATCGTTCTCAATATCGCGCCACGCGCGGTTGGTAACCTTGAACTGGGTAACGAGTTCGTCAGTTTCAATGCCCGCTTTGGCGGACGGCCACAACAGGTCAATGTACCGATGTCGGCCGTGATGGCTTTGTATGCTCGCGAAAACGGCGCCGGCACCATGTTTGAAATGGAGCCTGCGTATGCCTCGTCAGAAGATGAAGAGATGCCATCGGGAGCCTTTGATGAACTGAACATCGATGATGACGAGCCATCGTTGGTGTCGGTCGATAGCGTCGACGATCCGGAAGCGTTGCCACAAGCCGAAGAGGATGAGATCCCAACTGCTCCGGCGAAAAAAGGGAAACCGACCCTGACTGTGGTGAAATAACCGATCTTATCGCTGTTTATTGAAACAGCCCGATCGCTTGATTAGAAAAGCCAGCTTAATGCTGGCTTTTTTGTTGACCTTGATAAGAACACAAGGGCTAGTCGGCGCGGATAACGAGTGCTTAGTGATTTTCGGTCATGATCTCGCGAGAGAAAACCTTTTCACAGTATTTGCAGCGTAGTTTGACATCTTGCTGCTCGGTTAACACCCGAAAGCTACTGACCACTGCAGGTTCACCGTGCGTGATACAGTTACTGTTCGGACAGCGGAACACACCTTGAATCACCTCGGGTAATGTCAGCGGCAGCTTAGCGACCACTTGATACTCTTCGATTTGATTCACTGTCGCTTGAGGCGCATAAAGTGCCAGCTGGCTGGCTTGATCTTCGCTGATCACCACGTTTTCAATTTTGATCAAATCCTTGCTGCCGAGCGCGGAAGAGGGCAAGTTCAAGCCAATGGTGATCCGTTCTTCACTGCCATGCATTTGAAAGAGGTTGAGGATCTTAAAGCCAATGTGCGCTGGAATATGGTCAATCACAGTGCCGTTGCGAATCGCTTCTACTTGTAGTTTGCTATCAGTGTTCATTAGGCGACTCCTTCCACTTGTTCATTTAACACCAAGGCCAATAGTGCTTCGCGCGCGTAGACCCCATTTTCGGCTTGCTCAAAGTAATACGCATGCTGGGTTTTATCGACATCCACGGTAATTTCATCCACCCGTGGCAGTGGGTGCATCACTTTCATATTGGGTTTCGCATCACGCAACATCGCGGCGTTTAAGATAAACGCAGCTTTGATATGGGCGTATTCTGACTCATCGAAGCGCTCTTTTTGCACACGGGTCATGTACAGCACATCCAACTCAGGCACCACTTCTTCAATGCTGCTATGCAGGCTGTAAGGGTGGCCCGCCGCGGTGAGCTCATCGAGCAAGTATTCGGGCATGGCAAGCGCATCGGGGGCGATATAAAAGAAACGGTTCCCTTCAAACTTGGATAAGGCTTGAGTGAGGGAGTGCACGGTACGGCCATACTTCAGATCGCCGACCATGGCAATGTTGAGGTTATCCAGACGGCCTTGGGTTTCATAAATGGAGAACAAATCCAGCAAGGTTTGGGTCGGGTGCTGGTTCGCACCGTCGCCGCCATTTACCACTGGCACACCTTCCGAAAACTCTGAGGCCAAGCGGGCAGCGCCTTCTTTGGGGTGGCGCATCACAAAGCCATCCACATACGATGAAATCACCCGTACCGAGTCAGCCAAGGTTTCACCCTTTTTACCTGATGAGGTATTGCCGCCATCAGGAAAGCCAATCACCGAGCCGCCTAAGCGCTGAATGGCCGTTTCAAACGACAAGCGTGTGCGGGTGGAGGCTTCAAAGAAGCAACTGGCAATCACCTTGTTTTTTAGCAGCGTCGGGTTAGGGCGTGCCTTGAGTTCGCCCGCCGTGGCAACGATTAACTCCAGCTCGTTGCGGCTGAGCTCGGGAATGGAAATAATGTGTTTGTTATACAGGGTATTGGCCATAACGCGAGTCCCTTTCTTTGCAGTGTGCTACAGGCAAAAAAAAACCTCCGAAACGGAGGTTTTTACGATCACGACCAATGCGGGTGCTGTCCCCCTGAGGGGCGGATAGCGCGCTGTTTGTGGGTGGAATAACAAACATATCGACTGGCCGTGTAATGAAATCTGGCCGAATTATACGCGCCTTTTTGTGGGGTGCAAGCAAAAGTGCAATCGTTTACGCCTGTGGTTTTACGAGTGTGGCGACCATCACAGCCTTGATGGTATGCATGCGATTCTCTGCTTGATCAAAGACGATCGACTGCGCAGATTCAAACACCTCTTCAGTCACTTCTAGGCCATTTAATCCATATTGTTCAGCCACTTGCTTGCCCACTTGGGTCTCATCATTATGGAACGCGGGCAGGCAGTGCATAAATTTCACCTGAGGGTTTTGTGTCGCTTGCATCAAGGCTGGGGTGACTTGATAAGGCGTAAGCGCGGCCACGCGTTGTGCCCATGCCGACTCGGGCTCGCCCATCGATACCCAAATATCTGTATACACAAAATCACAGCCTTCCACCGCGGCAGTTTCTTCACTTAAGGTGATCGACGCGCCGGTACTGGCGGCAATATCTTGGCAACGCGCGACCAAACCCTCGTCGGGCCAATAAGCCTTGGGCCCAATCAGGCGTACATCCATTCCCATTTTAGCGGCGCCTACCAGCAGGGAATTGCCCATGTTATTGCGCGCATCCCCCAAATAGGCAAAGGCGATTTGATTAAGCGGCTTGTCACTGTGCTCTTGCATGGTGAGCAGATCAGCAAGGACTTGAGTGGGGTGAAAGGTATCCGTTAGTCCATTCCAAACCGGCACGCCCGCGTAGGCTGCCAAGGTTTCCACCACATCTTGCCCAAAACCGCGATACTGAATGCCATCGTACATTCTTCCCAGTACGCGCGCGGTATCTTTGATGGTTTCCTTATGGCCAATTTGCGTACCGCTCGGGCCGAGATAGGTCACTTGTGCGCCTTGATCAAACGCAGCAACCTCAAAGGCACACCGCGTGCGCGTGGAGGTTTTCTCAAAAATCAACGCAATATTCTTACCCTTTAGACGGGCAACTTCTTCACCATTGGCCTTTGCCGCTTTTAACATCGCAGCGTCGTCCACCAAATCTTGGATCTGCGACGGGGACAGATCTAACAGTGTGAGCAGTGAGTGTTGGTAGAGGTTGCTTTTCATATCTATCCCTGTTTATGGCTTATTTATGAATATAAAACCAATAAAAATGTTTAATTATTCTTTTGGATAGTAAGGGGAGAGACGATGGGATGCAAGCCTATTGCCCCACGCAAGCGCAACATGTTGACCAAAAATCTATCATTCTGATGTTTTTCTGACCGGGGAGGGGCTTTTTAAACGACAGCTGACACGCCTAAAAAACCAGCGACAAACTCCGCGCGCCTTTTACCAACCCATAGCACCTCAATGACAGAACACCGCTGGCATCGCGAGATACTGATTTTGTCCTCAAGGGCAACGACAAAAACGAAGGAGAAAGTGATGAAAGCACACAACAAAGCACTCACCCTAAGCGCATTGATGATGATGGTTGGTTTAGCTGGTCCTGCTATGGCAAACGATGAGCCAATGCAGCCAGCAAACGGACAGCCTGCCGTGACCTGCCCAGACGGAGGCACCGACTGTGATACCCAGCCGATGCCAGAAGAAGACAACAGCACTTGGCCTGCTGAAGAAGAGAACACTTGGCCAGCCGACGACACCAGCCAAGACCCTGCGATGCAGTAAGGCAATATAACCTAAGCAAAGCGTGAGTGCCGCCACATTGGCGGCGCTTGTTTTGCTTTTACCGCGCTAAGTGCTCAAAAAGCATACTGAATTCACCCCCCTTACAGCTAGACACCCTGTCGGGCATCCCCTATAATCCCAACCCACTCGGCCCCTTAGCTCAGTGGTTAGAGCAGTCGACTCATAATCGATTGGTCCCCAGTTCAAGTCTGGGAGGGGCCACCAGTTATAGCAAGGCGTAGCAGGTTAGTACCTACTACGCCTTTTTTGTATCTACCAATTTTTAGTCAAACACTTAGTCAAACAAGAACGTACTACTCTTGCAATTTCGCATCAAAATAAATCAGGTGATAAATCGATAGCTCAAAACGCTGGATTAGGGGAGAGGAATAGAAAAAGCCCCAATAGCTGCGTTTGCAAGGGCTCCAATTGCCCAAGGAGCGCACCTTCCATCAGGGCTTAAATTCGTTGGTGAGAGCAATAATCTAGCTCAGTGTTCACAGCTTATGAGCAGAAACGTTTACTACGTGAACACAAATGGCATATAGCCGATAGATCCTCCGAAAGGATTGTGCGAACTATAGAAAAAGTCCCAATGGCTGCGTCGGCTTGGGCTCCAATTGCCCAAGGGGCGCTCCTTCCATCGGGACCGAGCCACAAAACTAGTGCCCAAACTAAGTCTTGTCAATCGAGACTGGTCTAGAGTTTATTTGAGATGACTATTTATCGAGATAGGGCTGCTGTCCGCTAACCTAACCTTTCGCTGTGCCAAAGCCCACCTTTGTATCCATATCACAAAACCTGTGCCATCTAACATTTTAGATAACAGCGCACGAAAACCCACACACGGCTTGATACACTCATTTACAAATCTGCCAATACGATGGCGTGTTAGGTGCCGACAACTGATCGGCGGTAGCATGGCTAAACACTGGATGCTTAACCAGCTTATCGGCTAGAGACAGCCAAAAGCGTGCACGTTTATCCGTGACGGGTTCACACTATCCCAGAATGGATGATTAAAAGAGTCTATAAGTCATACGTTTACAGATTCATGCTTGGGGATAGTGTGAATACCAGAATAGAGATAGGCGGCATGCACACTTTCGCGGAAGAGCAGTATCCATGAAATGTAAGAAATCATATTGGGAATAACTATTTAGGTAGGAAATAGTGAGCATAACGGTTTTTGGGAAATCGTGCGTGCGCACTAATACAATGTTAGGCACCAGCAAAGTTGCACGTAGGGTAATAGTTATATGAAAACACTAGAGTTTTTAGTGTCAGCAATCGATTCTCTTGCATGGCCAGTAACAGTAATTTTATGCATCCTGATCTTGAAAGAACCTGTGGGGAAATTGCTTTCACGTGTATCTAAGTTCAAGTACGGTGAAATAGAGGCAGAGTTCCAAGAACGATTAGAAAAACTAGTAGCTTTTGAACAAAGTGAGGCGGTTAAAGCAAATCCTGATACTGTTGAGGCATCCGTGTTTCTTGAAGACTTAGCAGAAACCTCACCTAGAACTGCAATATTGGAGGCGTGGCTTAAAGTAGAAATGGCGACTATTTCATTTTGTGTTGCTAAAGGGCTGCCTCAGAATTTATCTCATCAAGGCCTATTCAAGCTTGCTAGAGAGAAAGGTCTTGATATTGATGCGTTTCAAACGGCTTATCAAGAGCTTCGTTTGTTACGAAACAAAGCTGTGCATGTCACTGACTCGGATATTACTTCGTCAACTGCACGCCAGTATGTAAAGAATGCAAATTTTTTAGCAGATGAATTCAACATGAGGTTAAATGGCGCCTAACAAACAACTTAAAGGGACAAAAACACTCGGCATTTTTGGTTCGGTTTGTTTTTGAGGTTCCGGCTGGTTCGGTTGGGTGGATAGGTTTGGTTTTTGCCCTTCAGTTGGGCGTTATGTAATCGCAAGAGTCAAGAAACGATGAGAAAAAACAAAATCAGGATGCTAGTTTTATGGTTTGTTATCGTAATTGTGTATTGCACGATCGCTTTGCTTACAGAGTATGATTTTAAGTTTCTGGAGCTGAGTGCTATTACCAATGTCTTCTTGTTGATTGTTCTTTTTAAAGAGAATGGCCCGCAGAGGGTGGAAGATCCGATTAGTTTTGTAAAATTTTCAGATGGAAAGATCGAGTTTTCTGAGGTGTCAATTCCTGTTGATAACATCAACAAAGTAGCCTTAGAAATTGTTGAAAAAGATTGCTATTTTAGTCTTCCTTATAATCAAATTGAGCCAGGTAAGTTTCCCAGTTTCGTGTTCCCTTCCAAGAAATTGGAGGAGTTCAAAAACTACATTATGGCTGGCCTCGGACCAGTGGAAATAATTACATAACAATCAGCGGCAGAGCGACAGCCAACGCTACGCACCTTTTGTGTTACTCGCTGCGCTCAAACATTAACACAAAATGCGCTCCGCGCTGGCTGCACCTGCGCTGGGCGTTAGGGCTACAAACCAAGGAGAATTTAGGTGTATCGAAAATTAGTTGCTGCTCATGCTAATGGTTGCAGTATGTTATTAAGAAAGAATGGCGATGGCGTCGAGTTTCTTGGTACAGCTTTCCTAGCTGATGGAAAAGGGTATCTACTTACCTGCGCGCACACTATTCAACTTGATATGCAATTGGCAATAGTTCCAACTCAGCCTATCAATGAATGGAATAATATGACTCAGGAAAGAGTTAACACGATCGATGTAGAGGTTGCTCAATTCGATACCGTTCACGATTGTGCTCTTTTGAAACTAAAGGGAGATGTTACAGCAAACATAATGCCAAATATGTTTGGTGATCCGAACAAGACACCTGCTGGCGCAAGTGTTTTGTACTTCGGCTACCCATTTGGCGATAAGGGGCTCCATACATTAAAAGCATCTTCATCGATAATTAGTTCTAAGGCTATAAATAGCAACGGAACAAAGCACTTCCAATTAGATAGCATGGTGCATGACGGTAATAGCGGCGGTCCTTTAGTAGATGTTCACACAGGGCAAATAATTGGAATGATTTGCGGTAAGTTCAATCCTTCAGGTAATTCAGGTGGAGTGATGATCGGTAATTATGCCCTAGGGTCAGAAAGCAGCATTTCATATGCCACGTCTATTGAGTACGGGATAAACCTGATGAAAGAGGAAGGGCTAAATGTCTGAGGCCGAACTTATCATTGATATATCGGGAGCAGAGGAGTTTATCCGCACAGAAATTCCATCCTATCAGCGCGAAAGTGTCTTAGGTGCCTTTGCTCTGAGTGAAACGGAACAAGCTGAATTCGATAATATAGGTATGCAGCTTACAGGAGAACGTAGGGAGATGTCGTTTATTTCTCCTGTTGGTGCCAGTGGTACTAAATCTCAAAGTGGATTCTGGGACAATATCAAAAAGGAAGTGCATGATTATTTCTGCACAAAATCTCGCAAGTACACTCAGGAAAGAAAACGTGCTGAAATAACGTTCAAAGAGGTAGTCACAATACTCGCCACTTCAGTCGCAGCTCAATTCAGCATCGCGTATGGATTGATTGCTGGTGCAGTGTCAGTGGCCGTCTTAAGTGTGTGCAAAATTGGGCGTAATGCTTGGTGCGAAACGTATGGCAAGTAAGGCCTTAACAATGCGCCGCACAAGGACAAATTACTCGCTTCGCTCCTAATTTACCTGTGAGCGCGACGTTAAGAATAAAGGATCCAAGCATGGAAGATCGAGCTAAATCAATATTTTCATCGGCAGGTATGTATTCAAAGGCTGCGCATCTCATGAATGAGGGTTCACGCGGAGATCCAAGCCTTTTGATACCAAGCCAAGTAAATGCTGCCTTGGCGCTGGAGCTTTATTTTAAGTCTCTTTACCTCATAGAGAAGGGCTCTGATTTCAAGGTTGGAGGGCGGCATTCCCATGATTTTCATGCACTATTTAGTGATTTATCCAGACAATCGAAGGAAAAGTTGCTCTATCAGTTTCAATCCGCAATTTCATCTCGTGATATGAGTGATGTGGTTACAATGGAGCGCGAGACAAAAGTTGAAATTCCACGCGACTTGGAAGGTAATCTACAATCATGGAGCGGTGTGTTTACGAAAGTCCGTTATGTATATGATAAGCCAAAACATGCAGTATCGATGATGTTTTTTCCTGAAATTGAACAAGCAGTAAGAGACACAGTCATCAACCTCAGACCAGATTTCAGGTCTTAACAAAGCAATACACCTGACAAGCAGGTGGTTGCGGCGTTATGTGCCAGAGAGGAATTTGAATAATGTGGGTTAGTGGAGCAGCTAAAACAACACAAATTGGTCACATCAATTCGAATAATCAAAAAAATCATGGTACTCGTGGCTTAAAAGGCTCGGATCATAATTCCGTCTCATACAAGATGGAATGTTTGTCACCGGGTTGCGGTAATATTTATGGTGCGAACGGCACAGATATTTTCCAACGTAAATGCCCAAAGTGTCAGGGTGGAAAGCAAGGAATTGATTATTAATCTGTCTTAAAGGTAATGGATAAAAATGGAATTTGTAAATACGCTTAGTAACAACTCTGTCATCGGTGCATTCTTTGCTGGCGTGGCTGTATTGATGTGTGTTTCACACTTTAAGTGGATTAACCGTCGCTTTTGTAAGGCTCCGAAAGTTTTCAAAGCTCTGGAAACTGGTTTAGAAAAACACAATTGCAAGTTTCTTCCTACTACCTATTTAGCCTCAGAAACGAATTACACTGTATCAGAAGTGGAATTGCTGTGCACAATGCACCCTAAAATCATAAGAAATAAGAAGCAATTAGAATCATGGTGTATTAAATAAGCGTGGCACATAACAAAAAAATTAAGTCACTCACTTCGTTCGCTGGGACACATACATGCGGGGCGGCTTCGCCATTATGCCCCACTTGTATGCGCTCCTTATTTAAAAGTTATATTTTACGGGGGTAATATGCCAATCAAGCAGTTTGATAAGTGGATTGATAGCATCGTTTCTAAATACGAAATTGAAGCTCAATGCTGCAGTAAGTTTTCAGGTGTTTTCTCAGGCTACTACTCTCCAGAATACTTAGCTAAATGCAAGTTTGTTGTAACGGACGTAATCCCGAAGCCTGACATTCCCGAACTACGCCATATTGGTTTAGGTGACTTTCTTGATATGGATTGTGGGGCAATCAACTACAAACACATGTACTTTATGAAACCCCAGCATCAAGAAAACTTAGAAATTCATATTCACGAACTCATGCACACAATTCAATGGGAGCAGCTAGGCGGAGAAGGCTTTTTGAAGCGGTACGTTCAAGAAATCAATGAACACGGCTATGACAATTCGCCATTAGAGAACATGGCATACGATCTAGGTCGTAGTTTCAAATCAGGTGGCGCTGCAGTTGATGTAGCTAACTTAGTGCGTGAAAAAATATAACAAATTGCTTAACAAAGACTCCTAACGCTTGGCGACTTAAGTCCCAATTTCAACTCTGTGCTTATGGCACAATATTTAAGTTAAGTGGCATCGCGTTGTCGCTTGTTAGCAAGGCGTTATACCTTAAGAGGAAAACATGGACATTTTACTAGGTACTTATAAAGATCCTGCTTATGGTCTTGATTGGCATGAACAAACAGATGAAATTGAAGACTCAATTAGAAAGCATCTAAAAAGATCAGAACTTCCAGTAGAGTGTTCAATTCAAGAGCACAATATTGGTCGTGGGGCTGACAATCCAGTTACAGTCGTTCAAGTTCTTTCTATTCTTGGTTTAGTTGGTTTTGTCATTCCTGAAGCACATAAACGAGTTCGAGAATCTATAGAAGAATGGTCGCGTATTAAAGGTCACTTTACAAAGCTGCATACGCTTTTATCTCGAAATTACCGGGTAATAGCTCTACCAGAAGAAGTTCTTTTTATTAAAGCAGTTGAAGCGTTGCTCAGTGAAACAGAATCTAATGATGCCGCATTTGTTCGTTACGAAACAGTCCATAGTGTCGGTAGTTACGAAAAGTATTCTGGTCTAAAAGGTTTCTACTTTGATTGTAAGGGTAAGCAATGGCGTGTTGTTATTGATGGTCAAGGTGAAGTGAAACTGATAGAACAGGTATAACAAACGAGTATGTAGTCAATCGTTAAATTTTGGCGAGATTTTTAATCCCACATCACGCCGTCTCTGAGCATCGAATTTAAGATCACCACTATGTTGTGCGCTGAGCCGCAGGGAGTTTGGATAGGCGCGAACAGAGCTCGCCTTGTCTGCAACTGCGCACTTTCCCCCTTCAAAACTGCGCAGTGTTTTGCGCACTTTTTGACTCACGATCCGCGCCCCACAAAGGCTAGCGACGCAAAAATGTCATCGGTGTGCGGTTTTTCTTTCTTGTCTACAAGTGCGCAATTTTTCGCTTTTATTTTAACCCTGCTGACACCGTAGCGTTTAGTTTGGCTGGGCCTATAGCGTTTTCCTTTTCCATTGGCTTTGCCGCGTACTTTAGCAAGATACGACAGCCAGTAGATGATCTCGGCTTTGGCGTGTAAGTCTCCTCTGGGTAGCACTTTAAAACCGCACCCTTGTACATGGCCTCCTTCAAAGGCAGCCCAGTAACCGTCAATGGTGGTTTGGATAGTGTGGAAATGATTCACCTTGGAACCGTCCAAAAAGAGCACGCAATGGTAATGCTGTTGTTTGGCCTTTTCATGCTCTCTCACCCATAGGTAGCCAATGTTAGGCGTTTTGTAGTATCGCTTTAGGGCTTGTACCACCAGCGAGAACAAGCGACTCACCGTAGTGTTATTGTCGGTGTATTCCGTTAGGTGCAAATCAAAACGAAAGCAGAACACCCGAGCATAGTGAGACTCCATCGCTTCCAACTGACCAACCAATCGCTGAAGAATGTCGGTGTAGAGCGGCGATAAGTTTGGCCCAGTATTGACCACCCAGCAGCGACCGTCTTTGGTCTTGAAAAATCCCGTATTAGTGGAGTAGGGCAATTCCTGATCTCCTTTCCATTACTCCACCAGCTCCTTTTTCATCACCGTTTGCGGCTTTAAAGTCGCTTCGCACGCATCGGAAGTCGGCGAACCAAAGTGTATAACCCTTACTTCTCTTATCAGTGATATGGATATTGAGTGGAAGATATTAATAAAACCCGACATGCTTCCTCTGGATCGGTAAGTGGCCACTATCAACGTGATTGCAAGGCTGCCAAGTCGCTCTCAGTAACCAAGCGCTTTGAAACAAGTGGAAATGCGCCTAAAAAACCTTGAAAACATATCTCACCTCGTCTAATCCGCATTAAATCAGGTATTTAGCTGATAGCAGTTACTTACTTTTGCCATTGCCAATAAAAATGGCTGCCAATACTGACAGCCACTGGTTTGAATGATTTTCTACTATCGGCGGTGCAGAGGCATATCGTCTCGGCTGGCCTGTAAGTGACGTTTAGCCGTTGTCGCGAGCTCCTGCATTGCCCATATAACCCCCTTACAATGTTGGTTATCAACGTCCTCAAAATGAGCAGTACCCAGTACGACAGTTAGGCTCTCTAGCTGACACAAGGCTTTATCTGCCAGCTCAGCGTGATCAACGGGATGCTTGGTTAAACTCGTCATTACGCTACCTCACCTAACGCTTGTGGCTCCGACTGAAAAGCGGCTAGCAGGGTATCGCAACTACACTTTGATAGCTGCTTAGCTCCCCGTTTGGCTCGCCAGCTATTAATCAACCTAATCGCGTTTTTTGCTGCATCGAGATCAGCCAACCAGTAGCGTTTAAACATGGCCTTGTAGCCGCGCACACTGGTAAACGGTGCGGGTTGATCGGCGATGCGCACACCATGACGTATGCGGAGAAGGCTCATATCCGTTGGCAATGTGATACTCCAATACTTGCCGGCCTCATCCAGTACGTTGGCATGGGTAAGATCTCGGATATTCACATCCAGCGGGTGTAGGCCAGCTTTGCCACGGCGCAAAAGCTCTAATAGACACAGTTCGGCCTTGCTTGGTGCAGGAATTTTGCTCATTGTTGCCACTCCCCATTTAGCCATGCCTCATAGTCAGCTTCGCGCCAGCCAATGGTGCGTCCGTTGATTTGAATCGGGGCAGGGAAAGACTTTTCCTTGCGCCACCAGCGCCAGAGGGTTTTTCTATTTCTCCCAACCATAGACTCCATTGCATTAGGAGCAATAATCACTTCATGCCTCATCACTTCACCTTTGGGTTGCTCTTGGAATTGATGAGTCCATTAGAAACTATGTGAGAGTTGTAGTATCGACGATAGCGCTAATGTCTATGACATTAACGCTGATGAAGTAGCTTTTTAAAAAGCTAACAAAGGGAGGGTGATATATAAGTTATTGTTTTACTTGGCGCCAAGCCATCTGGCGACACTTCGCTTCACATCTTTGTCTTGTCCAATTTTTCGTCTTGCTTCTTCATACTGAGGGATTTCTAAAAGTAGTGCTTCTGCCATTTTGTGAGGGTTTTCAATCTCGTCAACGTCAAGAACCTTCTTTGCCAGCTCTTGGATAATTAACTTTTGCGGAGCGCTAACTCTAGAGGAGGCAATCGCTTGTGCTTCTTTTTCTTTGGCTGCCATCTCTGCAGCTATATCTGAGTCATTGTGTCGGTTTGGGAGAGGGGCTAAGCCATGTATTGCTTTATGCAGCTTATCCAAGTCTGACTTCATCACTACCAGTCTGTTTTGCAGATCTGGCACTTGGATGCCCACTAACTCTGCATTTTTCAACCCCCCTTCGTAGCCAACATGCTCTGTTTTGCTACTGCTTACTAAGTTAGGTCCTGATATCTCCATCGTGTCATCATCCGCCTCTATCCACACTCCATCAGCGACAGCATCATAGACGACCATTGGATTCAGTAGACTTTCATCGATTTCCATCGGGCCAGATCCAATCACGTGTCCCTCATCCATCTGAAAATTCTCACCCTCTCCTGGCTCGTGGACTTTGGCAAGCTCTTCTTCAAGTTTCATGTTCTTTATGGCTTCCGGTTCTAGTTCACCATAAAGAAAATCAGGCTTGACGAACGCTTTGCAATTCTCGCCATTGAGAACCGCACATAGCTTTATCGCTCCGATTTCACGCCAATGATAGATATCCTCTTCCTCGCAACCTAACAACCTCGCCGCTCGCGCCACTGAGCAGTATTCAAGAGGTAATAATGGTGGCAATTGGGTATCCGTTTTTTTCTTTGATGACATGGTTTAATCCCTCCCTACAAATGCCACTACATTGGTGATAGTAGTGTTTTCGTTTAATCGTTGTTCCCATGATTCCAAAGCTCTTCGTTTCTCAGGCAGGTATTCATAGCGGTCATAGTGTTTGCTAGATACGTCATTTAGCGCATGGTTCTGAATGCGGTCTCGGAGTGATTTAGAAATGCCAATCTCGCCCATTAGGGTTTTACAGGTGCGGCGAATGTCGCGGGGGATGAAGGACGAAACAAAAGGCGTTGCGTCTCGGTATCGGGTAACGGCCTGAGAAAGCGAATCCAGCCGGATATGCTCATTACGGTTTAAACGGTGCGGAAAAATAAAGTCAGAGTCTTGGTTTACCTCGCGCAGTTGGCGAAGAATCGTCAGCGCAGATTTAGTCAAAGGAATGATGTGCTCTCGCTTATTTTTAGACAAATCACGACTTACCAATAGTGACTTTTGTTCCCAATCTACCGCCTCCCACTTAGAAGCCGCCAGTTCATAAGGTCGCTGTCCTCCGGTATAGAGGCAAAGTAAAATCAGGCACCGGATGGTATCGCCCATCTTAAACCGCTCATATTCCCCTTTTAGGTCAGCGATTAGCTGGATCACTTCTCCCATTTTCAGGTAGTGATTACCCACGCGCTCTGCATCTTTCTGTTTGGGGATGGCCGTCATCGGGTTAAACACTAAGCCAAACTTAGCCTCATCAATGAAGTTAGCAGGATCGTTATCGTGTTTTAGCCCATAGTTAAACGCTGCCATTAGATAGCTGCGTACACGATTGGACTGAGTTTTCGCTCCACGCCTTATCATTTCCGCCAACACCAGTTTTAACTCGTTTGTGGTTACATCCTTGGCTTTCGTAGCAGGAGGTATAACCGGATACACTTCCTTCTCAAGAGATGCCAGAACGGCTTTGTGAGTGCGCTTACCGTCCCTCACCATTTGCGCGACATAGGCTTCAAACAATTGCTGTATAGACCCCTTCCTTGCTTCCTCGCGCTTTGCGTTTTCTTGGTCACGCTTTTTCGTCTCGATGTGCTCTTTCGGATCAATCCCCTGAATAAGCAAGTCACCCAGCTCTTTCTGTTTGGCTCTTGCATCATTCAGTGACAGAGCCGGGAACTGGCCTAACGTAATGAAGTTCGCTTTGCGGCCTACAAAGTAACGAAACACAAAACGTTTACTGCCTTTTGGGGTCACTTGTACTGCCAGCTTGCCCGTTCCGCGCTCACTATTGCTGTCCCACTCATAGTAGGGTTTAGCTTTGGGTTTTAGTCCACGAATGGCACTTACCGTTAACATCGCACACTTCCTCACTCAAAGATTTCCTTGTTTGACTATGGCGATTTTTAGTCAAACACTTAGTCAAACAAGAGCGTACCTGAATGAGACTATACGAGAAAAGATGAGTTGAAGAAATGTTTTTAACTATCTGAATTAAAACAAAAATAAACTAATTTGAGATGATGTGAGATTTTATCGAAAACAGTCATATCACGACTCATAATCGATTGGTCCCCAGTTCAAGTCTGGGAGGGGCCACCATATTCCAGAAGGCTCGTAGAGAAATCTACGGGCCTTTATCTTTTCTGGTCCGGTCTATATCCGGTCTGCGATTACTTCCGGTAAGCTCTGTCCATTCGGTCAGCCGAAACACGCCACGTAGTCACCACAGAGTCACACTTCCCCTATCAGAGTGATATCCACCATCAGAACCTTCTCTCGTCTGTACAGCACGAATCAGGGCAGATACATACCACTCAACATCAGAACCGAACCCCGGAAAAACCAATGGCACACAGGATTACAGCGCGGATCTGGTATGAGTTAGGGCTAAGAGTTGGGTTAGTGGAATCAGATGGAACTACCGTCGACGACGACGGCAAACTGGACGGAAAACCTAAATAGGAAATTTACATTAGGGTTCGTGTCCAGCTCGGTATCTAGCCAAAATTACAGCTAAAGACCGGATAGAGACCGGACCGACGACGCCGTCGCCAAAGTTACTGGAACTACATCATGTAGGAAGTCAGGCAGGATAAGCCTTAGAGCGAGATTACAGGGCCAGTCTGGTGCGACCGACCCAGCGATCTAGGATTTGTTGTTAGGTTGGGGGGGGTTAAGAAACAGAGGCTATAAGTATTGACAAGAAGATATGTGACCTATATAACTTATACCAACCAATATAAGTTATATAGGTAATGAATTATGGTCGATTTGACTAACAGCAATGGTAGCACTAATGATACTCAACAGGTGCAGGAACAAAAACAGCAACAGTGCTTTACCCGCTCCGATGTTGCAACCACTAGGAGAGCAATACAAGATCTGAAAAGTCAATCAGAGAAGCTAAAAGGCTCACTAAGCCAGTCTCTAACTGAAGCTGATAACACTTCCCTTGAAGAGTTCCGAACTATTTGGGACAAGCGGGATAAGTTAAATCAAGTGAATAATCAAGTAAAAGAGCTAGAACAAAGCATAACCGAAATAATGCCAAGTCTTAGCAAGGCCAAACTGTCTAATGAAGAGAAAAACGAAATCGCTGGCCTATATAACTCAAAGCTATACACGCAAAGCCAACTTGCTGAGCAATACGGTGTATCTCAGCCAACGATCGGTGATGTGGTAAAAAAGAACAAATCATAACCCAGCCAAATATTGGAGGTTTATTTATGAGTGGTGAAAATAATGTCATAGACTTTCAAAGTCGAAGACGCAGCGTGGATAAATCACGCTCTGACGGTGAAGCCGAAACACCATCAGGTGGGAGTAGTGTCAAGTTAAGCCAACGGCTAAGAGACTCTATTGACGATGGACTAAAGCAACAGATGCGTGAACAAATGAGGAAAAAACATGGGCTCGAACAACAGTAATGACACTAGTTTACAAGACCAACAAGCATCAATTTTAGATGAAACTTACAAATTAGGTTGGATGGATGGCTACGGCGAGGGATACGATGATGGGGTTGCCGATACAGAGACTGCACTAAATAATCTTGAAAACGAGTTAGAACTAATGGAAGAAACCGCTAAGGAAAAAGACAGTATCATTGATGAGCTAGCATCAAATGCAGGTAAGTCATTACAAGCAGTTAAAAAACGCCAGTAATTGAGCTCTTTCCGTACAAGGAATACCGAACCATAAATGAGAATAAATACATATTAACTCCATGATATCAATACCATGGAGTTAATCATGCTCAAAATAACCAACCTTCAACAAACTTCAACCCTACCAATCACCACAATCCTACAAGCACAAGTTAAAGCCATACTCACCGAACCATTTCACGACGAATATGAAACCCAACAGGTATGGGATGAACTGCAATGTGAACTCTGGTTCCTCACATCAAAATCCGAACTTTCTGTCGTCGTCGCCGAAGATATCGAAATGCTAAAACAAGCGCTCACGTACAACTGTAATGTAACCCTCCCTGTTTTAGTGGCACTCTAAATTAGAGTTTTTCCTACTTTCATGCCTTGCTAAATACTCCCAAGGAGTCAGATCATCGAGTGAGTCATGAGGGCGTTCATCGTTGTATTCCTTCATCCATTTTTCTGTCAGGTCTCGGACTTCACTCAAGGTTTTGAATACGTACATGTTGAGTATTTCTGTCCGATAAGTTCGGTTAAATCGCTCTATATAGGAGTTCTCCGTTGGTTTGCCTGGGCGAATAAATTCCAACTCAACTGCGTTCTCTTCCGCCCACTCAGCCAGCGTGGTCGAGATGAATTCAGGGCCATTATCCATGCGCAGCTTACTGGGGTACCCTCGCCAAGCAATAATGCGTTCTAGCACCCTTATAATGCGTGGTGCTGGCAGATTGAGATCTACTTCAATCGCTAGCACCTCACGGTTGAAATCGTCCACGACATTGAACGTACGAAAGCGCCTGCCGCAGAGCAAAGAGTCACTCATGAAATCGATAGACCAGCAACTGTTGATCGACTCTGGACTTGCCAGTGGTGCTGGATTTCGTTTTGGTAGGCGCTTTTTCCCCTTGCGCCGTAGGTTTAGCTTGAGCGAACAGTACACTCGATGGACTCGTTTATGATTCCATCGGTGTCCCCAGCGCCTAAGTACTTTAAATAATTTGCCAAAACCGTAGGCAGGATAACGCTCTGCTGCGTCCTGCAACGTCGCGATAACCTCATCATCCCGATGTGGATCTGGTCGGTAACGATAGACTGAGTCGCTAATGCCAACTACGCGGCAGGCCATTCGCAAACTGACCTGATAGTGTTTGCGAGCGTAATCGACAAGCTCGCGCTTAACCGCTGGCCCTACAGCTTTTTTTCCAGAATATCTTTAACGATACGGTGCTCAAGGCTTAGGTCGGCAAACATTTGCTTGAGCCTCCGATTCTCATCCTCAAGCTCTTTAAGCCGTTTAACATCTGACGCTTCCATCCCACCATACTTGGACTTCCAGTTGTAGTATGTTGCATCAGAGATGCCATATTCGCGACAGACTTCGTTGACCTTTCGGCCTGCTTCGACTTCCTTCAAGATCTTTACGATTTGTGTTTCTGTGTAGCGTGATTTTTTCATCATGCGTTCTCCGTTTGTTTCAGTGTAAACGGAAAAACTCTAGTTGCTAATGACCAGTTTTTTGGGGAGGGTTACAGTACGATCAACTACCATGCTTGTTGTTACGACGAAAAACGCAGCCCTGAGGCTGCGTTTTGTCTATCTAGCTCAATGAAACCAAGCCTGGATTATTTAGTTGGCTCGATAACCAAAGGTTCCCACGTAGCGGTGGCGTTGCCGCCAGCACCGATGTGATCTTGGTAGGTGCGGTCTTTGAGGAGGGTGTAGTACACGTCCACAAAGTCATCATCGTTGGTGAGCCAGCCGTCGGGGATGGCTTCGATGATCTTACCGGTGATTTTGGTGATCACGCCGTAAGCTTGCACTTCAAGATCGGGGATTGCTGCAATGATATCGCTAGCAATTTCGTTGAGTTTAAGCGCCAGCTCTTTGTAGTTGGTGCCGTCGTCTTGTTCCATCAAGATAACGTCCGCGGCGCCCCAACGATAACGCTCCCAGTGGATCATTACCTGATTAGGATGATAGGTGGTTTTGTCGTAATCCAAATAAGGCATATCCACAATATCGAGCGTCGGCTCGTCACGGCTTGGGTTCACACCGGTCACAATGGCATACACTTCCGCCGCACCAGAGATCCAAGGTTCTTTGTCATCTTCAAGGCGAATCGTTTTCAGCACTGTGGTGTGAATGGGTTGTGGCTCTGCTGCCATCATTGGGGCGCTGCGACGGACACGCGGTGCAGGGTTTTGCTCTGCGAGGGTGCGGCGCATCACTTCTAGGCCAGCTTTCAGTGAGGCTTTGCCATTGGTGTCGACTACTAAGACAGGACGGTCTGGCATTTGGTAGACGTCGAGCCAATGGGTATTGCCTTCAATGTCAAATGCTTCGATTTGCGTCCATGTTTGCTCATCGCCAGCAGGTTCAAAGGCGAACAGCGGAGATTGACCCGCTTGCCAGCGTGCGAGCATGCTTGGGTCGGCCAAGCGAACTTCGAGCAGTTGGTCGGCCACTTCTTCGACGCCTTGCGCTTCACGCAATGCACGGTCGGCGCTGTATAGCTGCGAGTCAATGCTGCGTTTACTGCGCGCGCTACGCGTTTGGGGCTCGGTGAGTGATGAGAGTGACGCGCTTAAGCTGTAGCTGTTAATGCTACGGTGCAAGGTCGGCGCAATCAGCTCGTACTGGTGGCTCAGTTGTTTGGCGGTGTCGCGCTTGATCTCTACCACGGTGTTGTCTGCACTGCCGGCAAAAGCAGGAGTGAAAACTTGAGTAAGACCGGCAAATAGCAGCGAAATCAGTGTTTTTTTATTCATCGCATTTCCTTTTTGTTGTGTTCCAACTGACGTTAGCGAGGCTAACGTTTTGTATCTTGCGATGCTTGTCTTCAAACACGCTATCTCTAATAAAAAGGGCTGTGAACATAGTTCACAAAAAACATGAAACTCTAATGCGAAATTAGTAATTTTTGGCAGTAGAGTAAACACTCAATACAAAAAAGAAATGATAAAAGTAGGGGTTTTGTTTAAACATCAACATCGAAACGTTGAGAATAACGCGCTGAATTATTGAGTGATTTGATAATTATTAGGTGATAAATCTGGTAAAAAATAAAAGTCAGAAATGAGAAGGCACGCTGAACGTAAACATGACGGCAGACGGTAAAACTGTAAGCGGTGACCGAGACAATCGGCCACCGTGACGTCAGACAAAATCTTAGAAGGTGTAATTCAAGCCCAAAAAGGCTTGATGGGTGTCTTCAAAGGTAATGCGTTGGCCTAGCAAGACATTGTCGTCTTTTTCGAGTTTTTCGTAGCGGTAGCCAAGCTCAAGACTGAAATGATCGGTAAATTCGTGACCAATACCGGCGCTGATACCGGTTGCGAGTCCATCGGTCTTTGTTCGCCCTTTTAGTGTTTCGCCCATAGCGCTAGCAGAGTATTGAATCTCGTTGTCGTAGTGACCAATTCGTGCCCCAATACTGAGATAGTTTTTTGGCATAAAGTGGTACAGGTAGTCAGCGCCCACACCGTACTGGTAACCTTCTCTACTTAACTCTGCGCTTAAATTTTCGTTATTTAAAGACAGGCTATACGAGACTTCGGTTTCAATATTACGTTGTAAGTAACCGTACACCCGCAGGTTTTGGCCAAAATAGCTGCCGACTTTCAACGTTGCCATACCGCCATCATCAATATCGTTTGCACGTTGTTTGGCTGTATCGCTACTGGTGTCGCTACCAAAGCGAATATAGCCAAGCTCACCGCCTACATAGAGGCTGCTTTCAATATCCCAATGCCATGTTGATGTGAAGTGATAGTCATCATCGTTTATTGAAAGCGGGGAGGGCGTTGTTGCTTTTTGTGGCATGGTTTTGAGCGCTTGAATGACTTGCTCTTGCTGAGTTTTAGTCATATCAGCCCATGTTGCTGGTGCAATAAAGAGACTGAACAGTGCAAGCGATAAGTACTTCATTTTCATGGATAGCTTCTTTTCTCAATGGTTAGGTTGGGGTCCCATCCATAGGGTTGTTGTGACTGATTGTTATGTGATCCGTGTCAAAAAGCGGCGGGAGTATATAGTGAGTTTAAAGTCTGTGCAATATTTATTTTTTTCAGTTTAAC
>NZ_MUFM01000005.1:69292-207403 GCF_001996125.1 Salinivibrio sp. PR932
AGCCGCTGGCAAGGCAGCGGCTAACAGGCAGTTAGATACCGTCGCGTTCCAGCGGGCAGCTCATGCAGCGCGCGCCGCCTCGGCCTCGTCCGAGCTGATCTCCGGGCACAGATAACACCTTGATACCCGCTTTATCATATTTTTCATTGGTGTAGGTATTGCCTTCGTAGCCAATAACAACGCCAGGGCGTACGGTTAGCACGTTGTTGGCGTCGTTCCATTGCTCACGCTCGGCCGCGTAGCTATCACCACCGGTGGTAATGATATTGAGTGGGCCGACATCCAGCGCTTTTTCAATCGCGGTGAGGTAGCAAGATTGCGCTTCCACGTTCAGGCTGTCTTCCCCTTTGCGGGTTAAGCGCCAGCATGGCAAATCAGGACGCATCACGGTGGGGTAGACCGAGAAGGTATGCACATCCATATGGGTCATTACGGTATCAAGGTGCATACACGAGCGGCTTTTCGGCAGTTGTACCGCAATCACTTCTTTGGCTTGACCACTAAACAGCAGGCTTCGCGCCAATTGTTCAACCCCTTGAGGCGTGGTGCGTTCCGACATACCAATTAAGACAGCGCCGCGGCCAATCACTAACACATCGCCGCCTTCAATCATGGCGTTGTCGTAATCACGCACTTCATCACCGAGGTAATTAATAAACTGGCTTTCTGCAAATTCGGGATGCCAGCGATAGATGGCGCGCAGGTGATTGGTTTCACGTTGGCGTGCGGATTTTGCCATTGGGTTGAGTGAGACACCGCCATATACCCAGCAGGATGTATCTCGGGTAAATAAGTGGTTCGGTAGCGGCTCAATCACGAAATCGGTTTTGTCGTGCATCGCTTGCATCATTGAGGATGATTGCACGGGCAAGTCAATGTAGCTTAATCCGCCGAGTAAAATGTCGGCGAGTGCATTGTGATCGATATCGGCCATGTAGGCGCGCACGTCGTTAGCAAACTGATAGCCGAGGCGATATTGGTTGAGTTGGGTGTCGAGTAGCCATTGTTTTGCTTCTGGCACGGCGAGGGTTTCAACCAGCAAATCATGAAGCAAATAAACCTGCACCCCTTCGTTGGTTAAGGTGCGGGCGAACATATCATGCTCTTCTCCGGCTCGTTCCACCGCCAGAACATCATCAAATAACAGCTCATGGCAGTTCGATGGCGTCAGGTGGTTTAACGCTCGTTCAGGGCGGTGAAGCAATACCCGCTTCAGTTGCCCAACTTCTGATCCAACGTAAAACTCACTCATGGTAGGTCCTCTTTTTCCTTTCTACGGGCCAGGCAATGAGACAGACTACATCGCCTTACACACGTCATTGTGTGTCACCAGTGGTGCGGGGAGTGCAGGTCTTGCTCGAGGGACGGGCGTGTCTCATGTCCTCCTTGGATGGTCGAATAATGACAACCTTCTGAAAGCAGGTCAATGTTACAATTCACTAACAATCCCAGCGGACTAGCAAGGTCACAGAAAATTCATCAACTTGGCGACTTTCTGGTCAGTTTGCCTTTTTATCAACGTGGCATTTTTTGCTAAACCGTGCCATATTGCGCCCCACATTCACTATTTGGAGTCGCGGCATGTCACTGGCAGAAATGATTCAAGAGCAACAAGAAGATACTCGCATGATTATTGAGGAGCTTCTGGCGGATGGAAGCGATCCGGATGCGCTTTACACTATTGAGCATCACCTATCGGCGGCCACGTTTGCTGAGTTAGAAGATGCCGCTGTTGAGGCATTTAAACTGGGCTTTGAAGTGGCGGAAGCCGAAGAGCTAGAGCTGGAAGAAGGCGGGACCATCGTCTGCTTTGATGCGGTGATGGAAACGGCACTTAATGCCGAGCGTATTGATGAGCAAGTAGAAAAGCTAATGACGCTTGCTGAAAAACACGATATCGATTACGACGGCTGGGGCACGTACTTTGAGTCGGGTGAAGACGAAGACGGCGACGACAACGAATAAGTCGGCCATCCATCCTGTTTTAAAAGCCACGATATATCGTGGCTTTTTATTTAATGATGATGCCCCACATGAAGCGGTGCGGAGTTTACCGAATGGCGACGCTGCCATACCTTTTCGTGGAAGAAGTAGGCAAGGGTGTTGATGCTTGGCTCAACCAGTGCCAGTGCGCCACCGACTAACCAATCGCCACTGATCACATAGCCCACTAAGAAGGCAACGTTAAAGTGCACCACCGCAAAGCTGGCGGTTTTCACCACGGGACGTGCGCGGCGGCTCAGTTGCCAGAGTTTTTCATGAAGATAAAACGCGCCGGTATTGACGGTGGGCTCTGTCATCGCAATCAAGCTACCTATGATGATGTCGCCCGTCAGCACATAGGCCACGGTAAAGGCGATAGAAAAGTGGATAGCGGCAAAGCTTAATGTCTTTTTCATGGTGTAGCTCCTTCGCGGCAACACGCGTTTTATCAACACTGACAGTATGTCGTGTTTATGTCGATAAATAAAAACGGTTCTCACTATCTTTTAGATAGGGCGGAGCTATCAAGTGTGGTGGATTTTTGCTGCGGCGTGCTGAGTGACGGATGGGAGAGAATAAAAAAACCACGCCAGATGGCGTGGTTTATCACGAAGGTCTATCGATTTAAAACGTCCGACGTCAACGCTCGATTTAAAGCGCTGCAATCGTGGTTTTTTGCTCACCCAGTTTGGTGAGGCTGACACGATAGTTGTCGAGTTTTTCGCGCTCTTTGGCGACCACTGCTTCAGGAGCTTTGGAGACAAAACTTTCGTTGCCGAGCTTCCCTTCGATGCGTTTGATCTCGCCTTCTACTTTGGCGATTTCTTTATCCAAGCGCGCCAGTTCGGCATCTTTGTCAATCAGACCCGCCATCGGGATCAAGATTTCTGAGCCACCAACCAAGGCAGAAGCACAGGCTGGGAGAGATTCACTACCATCCAGTACCTTGAAGCTGCCTAGTTTGGCAAGAGCGTGTAAGGTCGCGCTGTTGGTGTTCGCACGAGCGGCATCGCGTTCATCAGCGGCTTTCAGCATCACCTCAAGCGGCTGGCTTGGCGCAATATCGTACTCAGCACGTAGGTTACGGATGCTAACGATAAACTGCTTCACCCACTCAATGTCTTCTGACGCTTGGGTGTTCACGCGGCTAGCATCAAATTGCGGCAGTGGCTGCTGCATAATGGTATCGCCTTCCACACCGTCAACCAGCGGTTTGACACTTTGCCAAATCGCTTCGGTGATGTAAGGGATCACCGGATGCGCCAGACGCAAGGTTTTTTCCAATACCGTGATCAGGGTATAGCGGGTGGCACGTTGTTGTGCTTCGTCGCCTTTCCACAGGACAGGCTTGGTAAGTTCCAAGTACCAGTCACAGAATTGGTGCCAAATAAACTCATACAACACACCGGCAGCCATATCGAGACGATAGTTGTCGAGGTGAGTATTGAAGTCTTTCGCCGCTTGCTGGAACTGAGATTCAATCCACTGATCAGCCAGTGAGAATTGCATCTCGCCGCCGTTCATGCCGCAATCTTGATCTTCGGTATTCATCAGCACATAGCGGCTGGCGTTCCAAAGTTTGTTACAGAAGTTGCGGTAACCTTCAAGGCGCTTCATGTCCCAGTTGATGTCACGACCGGTAGAGGCCAGCGCTGCGAGGGTAAAACGCAGTGCATCGGTGCCGTGGGCTTCGATGCCGTTTTCAAACGTTTTACGGGTCGCTTTCTCAATTTTTTCAGCCAGCTTTGGTTGCATCATGTTGCCGGTGCGCTTCGCTACCAACTCATCGATGCCAATGCCGTCAATCATGTCGAGAGGGTCAAGGACGTTACCCTTAGATTTTGACATCTTGGCGCCGCTTTCGTCGCGGATAAGGCCGGTCATATAGACCGTCTTAAAGGGCACTTGTGGCTTACCATTTTCATCTTTGATGAAGTGCATGGTCATCATGATCATGCGCGCCACCCAGAAGAAGATGATGTCAAAGCCTGATACCAACACGTCGGTCGGGTGGAAGGTTTTCAGCGCATCGGTGTTCTCTGGCCAGCCTAGGGTACCGAACGTCCAAAGTGCCGATGAGAACCAAGTATCTAGTACGTCATCGTCTTGGCGCAGCGTTACGTCGTCTGCCAGTTGGTTTTCACGACGGACTTCGTCTTCGTCACGGCCAACATAGACATTGCCTTGGTCGTCGTACCAGGCAGGAATGCGGTGACCCCACCAAAGCTGACGAGAAATACACCAGTCTTGTACGTCACGCATCCACGCAAAGTACATATTCTCGTATTGCTTAGGTACGAATTGAATGTCGCCATCTTCTACCGCTTTTACGGCAGGCTCTGCCAGTGGTGCAGTACGTACGTACCACTGGTCGGTAAGCATTGGCTCAATGACGACGCCGCCACGATCGCCGTATGGGACAGTGAGATCGTGATCTTTGATTTCTTCCAATAAACCCAGTGCGTCAAATTCGGCCACGATCGCTTTACGCGCGGCAAAACGCTCCAAACCTTGGTAGTTGGCTGGAATATCGGTTGGGTAAGCATTGCTTGGCTGACCTTTGTGATCAAACACTTCAGCACTGTCGCGGATATCGGCGTTCAGCGTGAGAATGTTGATCATTGGCAGCTGGTGGCGCTGGCCCACTTCATAGTCGTTGAAGTCGTGCGCGGGAGTGATTTTTACACAGCCGGTGCCTTTTTCCATGTCAGCGTGCTCATCGCCCACGATAGGGATACGACGATTCACCACTGGCAGTAACACGTGCTGACCAATCAGGTCTTTGTAGCGCGGGTCTTCTGGGTTAACCGCAACACCGGTATCGCCCAGCATAGTCTCCGGACGGGTGGTGGCAACCACAATGTAGTCTTTGCCTTCGGCTGTTGTCGCGCCATCGGCAAGTGGATAACGGAAATGCCACATGTGGCCTTTCTTGTCTTTGTTTTCCACTTCGAGATCGGAAATCGCGGTGTGCAATTTCGGATCCCAGTTCACCAAACGCTTACCACGATAGATAAGATCTTCTTGGTAAAGGCGAACAAAGACTTCTTTAACGGCATTGGAAAAGCCTTCATCCATGGTGAAGCGCTCGCGATCCCAATCGACAGAGGCACCGAGACGACGCAACTGTTGCGTGATCGTGCCGCCTGATTCGCCTTTCCATTGCCAGATCTTGTCGACAAACGCGTCACGTCCGTAGTCGTGCTTGGTCTTGCCTTCTTCGGCCGCGATCTTACGTTCCACCACCATTTGTGTTGCGATACCGGCATGGTCGGTACCCACTTGCCACAAGGTGTTTTTGCCTTTCATACGCTCGGCACGGATCAAGGTATCCATAATGGTATCTTGGAACGCGTGACCCATATGCAAGCTGCCAGTGACGTTTGGCGGCGGGATCATGATGCTATAGGCATCTTTGCTGGTATCACCATGAGGTCGGAAATAGCCCGCCTCTTCCCAGCGCTGGTACAGCGCTTTTTCAATTGATTGTGGGTTATATGTCTTTTCCATAGCGCTCTTGAAAGATCGTCAAGGTTTGGGCGATTGGTCGATGGCAAGGGTTTGAAGTTGCAGGCCTGCCAGTCGGTATGCTTTATATCGGTGACGCGCGTGCTGTTTGAGCGTCTCATCGCAAGGGACGAAGTCTACCACTTGTGCAAACGAAGGCGCAAAATTTGATGCCTCTGTCGCCAAATTGATTAGCACGCTGCGGTGCCCGGAGTGACGTACACCGGGCCAACCGATTTCTACGGGTGCACCACCTCGTGGTCCTTCTCCTACCAAATTATGGGGAACAAACGTATCGGCGTCGCGCTGCCATAAGGCATCATCCAGTTGATGGGCCTGTTGCTGGTCGCGGGCGGCGAGATAAATACGTTGTCCCTGTTGATAGTAATAGAAGGCCAAATGAATCGCGGTGTCTATTAACGTTTGTTGTTCGCGCGCTTGTTGTTTGGGCGTCAATCCATCGTCAGATGACGCGCCGTCGGGTGGCGCCAACAAATAAAAGGTGGCGGTGGACATATACGCTCCTAAAGTTGAGAAACGGCCTCCGTCCCAAAAGTGTGGTGTCCGGTCAAGCGCGGGACAACCAACATAGCGGATTGTGCGCGCTGACACCAGTGTCGATTAAAGTTCAGACAAAAAAAGGAGGCCGTTTGGCCTCCTTGGCAATTACTCGACCACTTCGAGGCCAGAGCGATTCAATAAGAACTGCACCAGCAAAGGCACCGGGCGGCCGGTTGAGCCTTTTTCCTTGCCGCCGCTTTTCCATGCGGTACCGGCAATATCTAGGTGTGCCCAGTTGTATTTCTTGGCAAAGCGCGACAAGAAACAGCCCGCAGTGATGGTGCCACCACCTTTGCCACCAATGTTGGCCATATCGGCAAAGGGGCTGTCGAGCTGCTCTTGGAACTCGTCAGTCATCGGCAGACGCCAAGCGCGATCACCTGCTTGCTCAGAAGCATTGATGATTTCATGCGCCAGCGGGTTCTGGTTGGCAATCAAAGCACTGATGTGATGGCTAAGAGCCATGATGCAGGCGCCGGTTAAGGTGGCCACATCAATCACACAGTCTGGCTCATAGCGTTCAACATAAGTCAGGGCGTCACACAAGACTAAACGGCCTTCGGCATCGGTGTTGAGCACTTCCACCGTTTGGCCTGACATAGTGGTGAGAATATCGCCGGGACGATAGGCTTGGCCATCTGGCATGTTTTCACAGCCGGCGAGCACACCGACGACGTTAAGCGGTAAGTTGAGCTCGGCAAGGGCACGCATCACCCCAAAGACAGACGCGGCACCGCCCATGTCGTACTTCATTTCGTCCATGCCCGCACCGGGCTTAATGGAAATGCCGCCTGAATCGAAGGTCAGTCCTTTACCGACCAACACAATCGGTTTGGCATCTGGGTCGGGATGGCCTTTGTATTCCATGATTGACATCATCGACTCGTTTTTCGAGCCTCGGCCAACGGCAAGGTAGGTATGCATGCCGAGCTTTTCCATTTCTTGCTCGCCGATGATGCGCGTGGTGACGGTATCAAAGTCGTCGGCTAAACGACGGGCTTGCGAGGCGAGGTAAGCCGGGTTTGCCACGTTGGGTGGCATATTGCCCAAATCTTTACACGCGTTGACACCTGAAGAAACGGCTAAGCCATGCGCAATCGCACGTTCACCCAAATTCAATTCACGACGGGTTGGCACATTGAACACCAACTTGCGTAGCGGGCGACGGATTTCTGGCTTCACGCTCTTGAATTGGTTGAAGGTGTAGAGGGTGTCTTTGGTGCTTTCAACGGCTTGACGGACTTTCCAGTAGGTGTCGCGGCCTTTCACGTGCAGCTCGGTTAAGAAGCACACCGCTTCCATCGACCCGGTTTCATTAAGGGTGTTGATGGTTTTTTTGATAATCTCTTTGTATTGGCGCTCGCCAAGTTCGCGCTCTTTACCGCAGCCGACCAGCAGGACACGCTCAGACAGGACGTTCGGGACATGGTGTAGCAGGAGCACTTGGCCTGGCTTGCCTTCCAAGTCACCGCGGCGCAGTAGGGCACTGATATAGCCGTCACTGATTTTGTCGAGTTGCTCGGCGACGGGTGACAGGCGGCGAGGTTCAAATACGCCCACGACAATACAGGCACTGCGTTGCTTTTCGGGGCTACCGCTCTTTACACTGAACTCCATTTGTACTCCTAGATCCTAAAGACAATTGAGACCAAATGTTGGATAATGCCGCCTCTATGTTGTTGAACGCTCTATTGCGCCCGGATCAGCCGGCGGTCAACAAATGGCCGAAAGATTAGAAAACAACTAATTAAACCAGAAACTATAGTTATTCGAGTAAAAAAACAAGTTTTCCATAGGTGCCTTCGCTTTGATAATTGTTCGATATTTGATCCGGGAGACGGTTAAGACACAAGTTGCAGTTTTATTTGTGTTATTTCTGGTCTTTTTTAGCCAAAAGTTTATCCGTGTTCTTGCCAATGCGACAGAAGGGTCGATTCCAAGTGATCAAATTATCACCTTGGTGGGACTCTACATGCCATCCATGGCCATGTTGATGTTGCCGCTAAGTTTGTACATTGGGATATTGATCACCTTTGGTCGCTTGTACGCGGAAAGTGAAATCACGGTGATGAATGCCACCGGAATTGGTAACGAATTTTTGATCCGCGCTGCATTGTATTTGGCACTGATCACAGGTTCCGTGGCCGCCTTTAATGCGCTATGGCTAACACCTTGGGCCAATAACCAAGAGCTGAAGGTGATGGAGCAACTGGAGGCAGAGTCGGGACTGGAGCTCTTAGTACAAGGCCAGTTCCAGAGTGCACCGTCTGGACAAGCAGTGATTTTTGTCGACAACATCGAAAATGACGGCAAGACCTTGAACCGTATTTTTGTCGCCCAACCTGTGCCCCGCGAGTCGCTGCTGCCCAACGTGGTGGTGTCGGATAAAGGCTATATCTCGGAGTTGCCAGATGGGCGTCAGGTGCTCGATTTAGTCGATGGCACCCGCACCGAAGGGATCCCTAGTCGCCTTGAATATGGGGTGACCACCTATAAAAACTATCAGGTATTGATTGGCCAGCGTGAAGTGCGTGAAAAAAGCCGAGATTGGGACGCGGTGCCGACTTTGCAGCTATTTGGGGAAAGCAGCTTAAAAGCGCGTGCCGAGCTGCAGTGGCGGATCTCGCTGGTCCTGTGTATCCCGCTGATGACCATGATTGTGGTCCCGCTGTCATCGGTGAACCCTCGCCAAGGACGCTTTGCCAAGCTCTTCCCGGCGATATTGATTTATCTGGCCTATTTCTTGTCTATCAGCGCAGCAAAATCCGCGGTCGAAGATGGTGATTTACCCGCACAAATTGGTTTGTGGAGTGTTAACGTCGCGGCCTTGTTACTCGCGGTTATTTTAGCCAGTTGGGACTCATTACCTATGCGTAAACTCAAAGCCAGTTTGAAAGGAGCCGCCTGATGTTTCGCATCCTAGATTGGTATATCGGCCGCACCCTGATCGGCACCTCATCCCTGTGTTTGGCCACACTGGTTGGGTTATCCGCCATCATCAAGTTCGTCGAACAGCTGCGTTCGGTCGGGGATGGCGCTTACACCATGGGCAAAGCAATTTTCTACGTGCTGCTGAGCATGCCGCGTGACATTGAAATGTTTTTCCCCATGGCAGTATTGCTCGGCGCTCTGATTGGACTTGGGATGCTAGCATCCAGCTCCGAGCTGGTGGTAATGCAGGCGGCAGGCGTGTCGAAACTGCAAATCGGTATGTCGGTGCTGAAAACCGCGATCCCCTTGATGCTGATTGTCATGGTGCTCGGTGAATGGGGCGCGCCTGATGCGCAAAAAGCCGCCCGTGAGCTGCGTTCGATTGCTAAATCCGGCGGGAATGTCATGTCGGTACGACGCGGGGTATGGGCCAAAGATGGTAATGATTTTATTTATATTGCTCGGGCCGACGAGCAAGACAACCTCAATGGCGTAAGCATCTGGAAGTTTGATGACAACCAAGTGATGACCAATGTGGTGTTTGCCGAACGTGCCGACTACCTCGATAAAGACAGTTGGATGCTCAAAGATGTCACCATTACGCGCATGCAAAATCACACCGCCTTTACCAATGTGAAGCAAGACCAACTGGTGTGGAAAACCACGCTCACCCCCGATAAATTGGCGGTGGTGACGGTAAAACCGGAAGAGCTGCCGCTATCTGGCTTGTATAGCTATGTCACCTATCTGAAAGCCTCGCAGCAGGATGCGTCGCGCTATGAGCTCGCGTTGTGGCGAAAAGCGGTGCAGCCACTGTCGATAGCGGTGATGATGCTGTTGGCACTGAGCTTCGTGTTTGGTCCGCTTCGTAGTGTCACCATGGGCGCTCGGGTACTGTCTGGGGTGATTTTCGGGTTCGGTTTTTATATTGCTAACGAAGTGTTTGGGCCGATGAGTTTGGTGTATAAGCTGCCGCCAGCGTTAGGGGCTGTGACGCCGAGTTTGATTTTCTTGGCCGTCACCTTGCTACTCCTGAGACGCAAATTGTAGCCACCGCATCGATACATGACGAAGACAAAAAAGGCCAAGGTATGGTTTCTTTGGCCTTTTACTTGGATAAGAGCGCGGATGCGTGCTAGCGCTGGTCCGTGTACTGAAACGCTTTAATCACCTGATTGACGCCGCGAATATTGCGGGCGATATCGGCGGCTTTATCCGCTTGTGCTTGGGTCACGGCACCGAGAAGAAAGACTTCTCGTGCCTCGGTCACCACTTTGATGTTCACGCTGCGCAGGGTGTCATCGGCAACAAGCGCAGCTTTAACGCGGGTCGTGAGCCAGCTGTCGGTACTAATATCAGCCAAGCCCAGCATCGGCGCTTGGCGAATTTGGTTGTAGACCACATCCACATTGTCGAGCGCACGAATGCGGGCAACAAACTCCTCGGTCAATGCCGGATCGGCACTTTGCCCCACCAAGAGAACCTGACCTTGAAAAGCCGCGGCTTTCGCGCGGATCTTATTTCTAAACGGTGGTTTATTGACAATGCCAGCGGTATTGAGACCGATTTGTGTATCTTGCCATTCTTCGCCAGTGGTGCGCGGGTCAGAAGAGTAAACGGCGGAACAAGCCTGTAAGGTAAAGGCGAGTAAAACGGTCAATAACACACGCATGTTTATTCTCCGTGAGAAGGGAAAAGCACCTGATCAATTAAGTCACACAGGCAGTGCACGGCAAGTAGGTGACCTTCTTGAATACGCGCTGTACGCTGTGAGGGAATACGAATTTCGACATCTCGTTGGCCAAGCAAGCCTGCCATTTCGCCGCCGTCTTTGCCTGTCATGGCAATGATGGTCATATCGCGCGTCACCGCGGCTTCCATTGATTTAATGATGTCTTTGCTGTTTCCGCTCGTTGAGATGGCGAGGAGCACATCCCCGGCTTGGCCGAGCGCGCGTACTTGCTTGGAAAACACTTCATCGTGGCTGTAATCGTTCGCCACCGCCGTTAACGTGGTGGTGTCTGCGGTCAGCGCTAACGCCGGCAAGCTAGGACGCTCGGTTTCGAAGCGGTTTAGCAAACAGGAGGCGAAATGTTGCGCATTAGCTGCAGAGCCGCCATTGCCACAGCAAAGAATTTTATTGCCATTCAGCAGGCTTTGCACCATCACTTGTGCCGCTTGTGACAGATGCTCTGGGATCGCTTCTGCGGCCGCGATTTGTGTTTGAATACTCTCGGTAAAGCTTTCTTTGATGCTTTCTAGCATTACTTACCCTTCAACGATGTTTTTTATCCAGTTGATTGCTTCAACGTGGCCATCAAAGGTCACAGCGTCAAAGCGAAACTCGGTGTGGTGACTGTGAAAGCCGTGACGTTGCATCCAACGTTCGGCAGCAAGGTACAAGCGGCGGCGTTTGGTGGCGGTGATGCTTGCGGCAGCGCCGCCAAAACCTTTCCCCCGTCGGAATCGGACTTCGACGAAGACTAGGCACTTGCCCTCTTGCATGATTAAATCCAGCTCGCCGCGGCGGCTATGGGCGTTTTTATCCAGTAAGGTCAGCCCCTGTTGGAGCAGGTATTGGCAAGCATGTTGCTCGTAAGCTTGTCCCGTCTCCTTAGTTGGCTGACCTTGCATTACTGGCTTGCTCCGTTATCTGTCGGGGCAACCGGCTCGATGTCGGTTTTGCCAAAGCGTGCCCACTGCATTTTACGGTTAATGACGCAGTTGTCACCGAGCGACAGTTGTCCGGTTTGACCATTAACCTGATAACCGGGCAGCGCTTGCATTTGGGGCAGGCCGGTTAGCAGGGCGTAAGCATCGACCCCCAGCGCATGTAAGCGCGCGGTATTATTACTTTGTGCTGGGTGGCGACGCGCATGTTGCTGGTGTGCTTCGCTGTCTGGGCTGATCAGAAGAGGGACATCGCTAAACTCAATGCCTTGTAACTCGCCCAGTTGTCCCATGCCATCGGCGCGGTTGTTGCTGCGTGAGCTGGCATACAGTTTAGGCGGAACCACATCAGGATTAATCGCCACTTCGATGAAAGGTTTCAACAAGGTCAGATCGGCGGCACCGGCTACCATGTAAACCGCATCGATATCGCGACGACTTCTTGGCTGCGATAACAAAGGCAGATCGGTCAGCTGTTTCATTTGCTGAATACGGCGCTGACTCCCGTCTAATCCGAAAATGGATTGAATGCGGGCTTGCATGCCACTGCGATCACCAAAGGCGGCTTGCTCCGGTTGGGTGTCCGTCAAAGCCTGCCAGCGGGTGGAAAACGCTTCGCTCATTCGACGCCCAAAGGTGGAGTCAGGATACAGCACCATCGGGAATTGATAGCCTTGGTTATAAAGGTGATCGGCGGCTTGTGCTGCTTCTTGCTCGGGAGAAAGGGTGAAATAACACACACCGGGAGTGAAACTATCATCGTTGGGCTGGTTCAATGCCAACAAAGGCACTTGACCGGCGATTGCCTCACTGACTGCGGCGACCATGTGTTTTTGGAGCGGGCCAACCACAAAGTCGAGACGATCGTCTTGCACGCGCTGTTCAAGGGCCTGCATATCGAGCGCATTGGTGTCGTAGAAAAACACCGTCGGCTTTTGCTCACTCTTGTCATCGAGCATGGCTTCAACAAAGCCGTCGCGAATGGCATCCCCTTGTTCGGCAAACTTGTCACTCAGTGGCAGCATCACACCGACACGTGTTGGTTGGGTGATGGTAAGCGACTGAATATCTGCCAAGTTGTCAGGCAAGTACCGATTGGCCGGATGCGCGGGGTGCTGGCTCAAGTAATCATTTAGCGCGGTTTGCATTTGAGCTGGATCGCGGCTGTAGCGCCGTGCAATGTCTAGCAAGCGAACCCAACCGGCGAGAATGTCATCATCGCCGCTTTCAATCCGTTTCACTTCGCGCTGGTTTAATTGCTGCAAATCTTGCCACAAAGTATTCCACGCTTGGCGAGCCTCGTTGCCTTCCAAATAGCCAGCGGCCAAGCGTTGGTTGGTCACCGCGGCGAAGGCATTGCTTTGCTGACGCGCAATGGTGGCTTTTTGACGATAAAAACGCGCGCGCTGCTCGGCACTCAACTGCCAACTTGGGTTGAGGGTGAGTGCTTCGTCAGCTTGAGGGAGCTTGCCGGTTTCCGCTAGAAAGCGTGCCCGTGTCAGCGTCCACTCGATCTGTTGATCGGTGGTAAGAGGACGTCGTTCCAAGCGTTGGAGTAAAACGTCTGCTTGGTTGAACTGTTGCTCGTTAATGAGCGCCTTGATTGCCAGTAAAAACCAGTCATTTTGCTGGTTGCCTTCACTGGTTTCCGCTTGCAGCAGGTAGAAGGTTGAGTTCTCCTTCGCCGGTTGACTGATCGCATGGCGAGCTGTGGGTCCTGTGGTTGGCGCGCTACAGGCCGCCAGTGCCAACGCCAAGGCTACAGGCGTGACAAGTCGTGTTACACTTTGACGCTTCTGGGTAAGTTTAAGCATGAACATGTTTCAACCGTGACAACGTTGCCCCTATCTTAATCGCCGAAGGGTTGTTAAACAAATGACTGATGCAAATCTATCCGAGCGGGCACTTCCCACGCTATATATTGTACCGACGCCAATCGGCAATTTGGCTGACATCACGCAACGTGCGTTAGAGGTGTTAGCCAATGTTGACCTGATTGCCGCCGAAGATACGCGGCACACGGCTCGATTATTGTCGCATTTCTCGATTAGCACCAAAACGTTTGCCCTGCACGAACATAATGAGCAGCAAAAAGCGGCTGCGCTGATTAATCGCTTACAGCAAGGTCAGTCGATAGCTCTGGTCTCCGATGCGGGCACGCCGCTGATCAGTGACCCAGGCTATCACCTTGTGACGCAATGCCGCGACGCGGGGATCCGAGTGGTGCCGCTGCCGGGCGCGTGTGCGGTGGTGACTGCATTGAGTGCATCAGGCTTGCCTTCAGACCGCTTTAGTTTTGAAGGGTTCCTGCCGCCGAAAACGAAAGCCCGTCAAGACACGTTCCGTGATTTAGCCGATGACCCGCGCACCTTGATTTTTTATGAGTCGCCGCACCGTATCCGCGATAGTTTGGCCGATATGCTGGCAGTGCTTGGGCCAGAACGTCGCGTGGTACTGGCGCGCGAGCTCACCAAAACCTTTGAAACCATTCACGGCGCGCCCTTGGGGACATTAATTGAATGGTTGAATGAAGACCCCAACCGCTTAAAAGGCGAGATGGTGTTGCTAGTGGCTGGCCACCGTGCGGATAAAAATGCGTTGCCACAGTCCGCCTGTCGCGCATTAGGGTTACTTGCCGCTGAGCTACCTCTTAAAAAAGCGGCGGCGTTAGTCGCGGAACTGTATTCGGTTAAAAAGAACGCACTCTATAAGTGGGGCTTGGAGAATCTGTAACTGGGCGTGATTTTGGCTGGCTTGCGCTAACAATCTTCTATATACTCCCCCGCTCGAGTTGGCCGGGTAACCGCTGCTTTATTGATGTCCTTTGGGAGACTGATAAAGGGGAGGAAAGTCCGGGCTCCTCAGGGCAGGGTGCCAGGTAACGCCTGGGGGGCGTGAGCCTACGACCAGTGCAGCAGAGAGTAGACCGCCGATGGCTCTTCGGAGCACAGGTAAGGGTGAAAGGGTGCGGTAAGAGCGCACCGCGCGTCTGGCAACAGTTCGTGGCACGGTAAACTCCACCCGGAGCAAGACCAAATAGGTCCCTATTGGCGCGGCCCGCGTTTGGGGACGGGTAGGTTGCTGGAGCCTGTGAGCGATTGCAGGCCTAGACGAATGGTTACCGCCGTTTTTACGGTACAGAACCCGGCTTACAGGCCAACTCAACCGCATTTATAGGCGAGCCTTTTTGGGCTCGCCTTCTTGTTTTCAGCGATTGGTCAGATGATTTAGTTATATTGCTATCAATAGTCGATAGGTGAACACAGACTAACCAGCTGAATTGCCTCTTTTATTTCATAATGTGTGATCGTAATCACTTTCGTGACTCGCTTGACTTTCTTTTTACCTGCTACGTACACTTCTGGGTGGGAAAATGTGGTGTAAAGTGGATAATTTTGGTGAAAAAGGGAAAATAACGCCATGTTACGAGGCGTCAGCGCCATTTCGGTCGATAAAAAAGGACGGCTTGCCTTGCCGACCCGTTATCGTGATGCGTTAGTCGCGCATTGCGAAGGCCGCTTTGTGTGCACCATTGATCACCAACTCCCTTGCTTGGCCTTATATCCGGTCCCTGAATGGGAAGTGATTGAAGACAAGCTCTCAAAATTATCCAGCTTTCAGCCTGCAGAGCGGCGTCTCCAGCGTTTGTTGCTTGGGCACGCATTTGATTGCGAAATGGACGGACAAGGGCGACTGCTGCTTGGGTCCACGTTGCGCCAATATGCCGGACTGGATGGCAAAGCGATGTTGGTCGGCCAGCTCAACAAATTTGAAATTTGGGATGAGCAAACCTGGCAGCAGCAAATTCGTCAGGATATGGATACACAGGCGGAGTCAAACCACCTCATCAGTGAACGATTAGCAGATCTGTCACTGTAATTAATGAAGCGAATTTATGTCAGAACAATATACCCATGTATCCGTCCTTTTAAATGAGTCTGTGGACGGCCTTGCCATTAAACCTGACGGCATTTATGTCGACGGCACCTTTGGCCGTGGCGGCCACTCGCGACATATTTTGTCTCAGTTGGGCGAGAACGGGCGCTTGTATGCGATTGATCGCGATCCTCGTGCCATCGAAGAAGCGGGCACCATCAAGGATCCGCGTTTTCAAATTATTCATGGGCCATTTTCGGGCATTGAAACCTACCTCACCGATTTAGGATTGGCAGGAAAAGTCGATGGTGTGTTGCTCGATTTGGGCGTGTCGTCGCCACAGTTGGATGATCCGACCCGTGGCTTTAGCTTTTTGCGCGATGGGCCGCTCGATATGCGTATGGACCCGACTGCTGGCCAGTCTGCTGCGCAGTGGTTGGAAACTGCAAGCGCCGATGACATTGCTTGGGTGCTAAAAGTCTTTGGTGAAGAACGCTTTGCCAAGCGGATTGCCCATGCGATCGTCAAATACCGTGAAGATGAAGAGACCCCGCCGCTTGAAACCACCAGTCAACTGGCCAAGTTGATCGATAATACGGTGCCGTTTAAAGAGAAGAAAAAGCACCCCGCGACTCGCAGCTTTCAGGCGATCCGCATTTATATCAACAGTGAGCTCGATGAGATAGAACTGGCTCTGCAAGGCGCATTGGCGGTGTTAGCGCCTCAAGGACGCTTATCGGTGATCAGTTTCCACTCACTCGAAGATCGCATGGTGAAACGCTTTATTCGCAAACAAAGCAAAGGGCCGGAGGTGCCGAAAGGGGTGCCTCTGACTGAGGCGCAGATTGCTGAACTTGGTTCGGCGGCGATGAAACCCATCGGTAAAGCGATCAAACCATCGTCACAAGAAATTGAACACAATGCCCGTGCACGCAGTTCGGTGCTGCGTGTAGCAGAAAAGCTTGGATAAATCATGGAAAGACGCCCGAGCCTCGCTAAACAAATTCGCCACGACCTACTGGCAGTAGGCAAGGTGCCTTTGTTGCTGCTCGGCGCTGTGCTGGTGTCGGCAATTGCGGTGGTATTGATGACACAATCCACCCGCAACTTGATTGCTAAACAAGATGCGTTGCTCGACCAGCGTGAAACCTTAGAAGTGGAATGGCGAAACCAACTGTTGGAGGAAAACTCCCTGTCGGAACATAGCCATGTCGAATCTGTGGCGCGAAACGCGTTTGGTATGATTCGGCCCACGCAAAAAAATGAAGTGATCGTTAAACGACCCTTGAGTACGAACCCGTGAAAAAGCGTACCCAGAAGCCAGCAAATCGACGCACGCCAAAAGCGCCACCTGTTTTTATCAAGTGGCGCTTTGGCCTTATTTGTGTGTTTATTGGTCTTGCGTTCGCCGCACTGGTGGCTCGGGCGGCTTTTATTCAAGTAATTGAGCCCGACCGTTTACGCTACGAAGGGGACTTACGTTCGGTCAGGGTGGAAGAAGTACATTCCGCCCGTGGGATGATATCCGACCGCAATGGTGAGCCTTTGGCGGTCAGTGTGCCTGTCCAAGCAGTCTGGGCGGATCCTGTCACGGTATTTAAGCATCAGGGATTAGCGAAAAAAGATCGTTGGTACGCACTTGCGGATGTGTTGGGACTGGATCGCCAAGCTCTGATCGACAAAATTGAAGCAAACCGCAACCGCCGTTTTATCTACCTGCAACGCCAAGTCCGCCCGGCCATGGCGTCTTATGTCAACAAGCTCGACCTGCCCGGGGTGGGCTTAAAAGAAGAGTCTCGTCGTTTTTACCCTAGTGCCGAAGTGAGTGCTCACTTGGTGGGTGTGACTGGTATCGACGGTCACGGTTTGGAAGGGATTGAACGCCGTTACGATGAGTGGCTTACCGGTGAACATGGCAAACGTACCGTACGCAAAGACCGCTTTGGTCGCGTGGTAGAGCACATTGCCACCGAAGATAAAAAAGAAGGCCAACCCATCGCATTGAGTATTGATCAGCGCCTGCAAGCCATTGCTTATCGCGCGATTAAGCAAGCGGTCGCAGATTACCGCGCTACGTCTGGTTCACTGGTGATGGTGGATGTCAAAACCGGTGAAGTACTCGCCATGGTCAATGCGCCTTCCTATAACCCCAATAACCGTGGTGATCTGAAAAGCTTTAATATGCGCAACCGTGCGATCACCGATGTGTTTGAGCCCGGCTCCACCATGAAGCCTTTTGTGGTGCTGACGGCGTTGGAAAATGGGGTCGCCGACATGAATACCGTGATTGATACCGGAAACGGCATCATGCAAATCGGCGGCAGCCGCGTGCGTGATGTATCGAAAGTCGGCAAAGCCAATCTGGCGCGCATTCTCAAAAAATCCAGCAACATAGGTGTCAGTAAGCTGTCATTGGCAATGCCGGTCGAAACCTTACTTGGTGAGTATGGCAGTTTTGGTTTGGGGGCGAGCACTGGCGTTGAGCTGGTTGGGGAGTCGGTAGGTATTTTCCCGACCCGTCGCCGGTGGTCCGATTTTGAACGTGCGACCTTAGCGTTTGGTTATGGTTTGTCGGTCACGCCTGCACAGCTTGCCCGTGCTTATGCCACCTTGGGCTCACTGGGTGTGAATCGTCCGTTGAGCATCATCAAGCATGAAGGGGTGACAGAAGGCAAACAAGTCGCTACCCGCGACAATGTCTATAAAGTGCTGCAGATGCTAGAAGGTGTCACTCAAGAAGGTGGCAGTGCACGTCGTGCGGCGGTGGATGGTTATCGTGTTGGTGCTAAAACCGGGACGGCAAAAGTCGCGGTCGCGGGAGGATACGGTGACGAATACATTGGCTACACCGCGGGGCTGGCGCCGATCAGTAACCCACGACTCGCGATGGTGGTGGTGATCAACGAACCCCAAGGTGACAAGTATTATGGCGGCCAAGTGGCAGCCCCAGTATTTTCGAGCGTGATGAAAAGTGCGCTTCAGATTTTAAATATTGCTCCGGATGCTCAGACCGGCCCGGGGCTTCAAGTAGCTCAGCGTTCTAACCAAGTGGATGCGAATGAATGATTTAAAGCAGTGGCTAAGCCCTTGGCTAGCTGATGCACCGAGTATCACAGTAAACCGACTCACGTTGGACAGTCGCCAAGTGACGTCAGGAGATGTGTTTGTTGCCATTGCCGGCCATCAAGTGGATGGCCGGCGGTTTATTCCTGCGGCCATCGAGGCTGGTGCGGTGGCGATTGTTCAGCAAGCCGATGATGCAATGGCACGTCTTGATTGGCACCACGAGGTGCCGGTTATCTCTTTACCGGACCTCCCCACCATGCTGTCAGCGTTGGCGGCTCGTTTCTATCACGACCCGCAGCAGCGAATCGGCTTGATTGGCGTGACCGGCACCAACGGTAAGACCACGGTGTCGCAGCTAATTGCACAATGGCTTGATGCGCTAAATGCGCCCACCGCGGTGATGGGCACCACAGGCAATGGCTTTATCGGCCGACTGCAGGCCGCGGAAAATACCACTGGCGATGCCATTAGTATTCAAGCGCAGTTAGCGACCTTTGCCGACCAAGGCGCCAAGCATGTAGCGATGGAAGTGTCCTCGCATGGATTGGTGCAAGGCCGCGTGGCGAGCTTGGCCTTTGATGCGGCGGTATTTACCAATCTCAGCCACGACCACCTTGATTATCACGGCACCTTAGCGGCATACGCTGAGGCGAAAAAGCAGCTTTTCTCATTGGGTAATCCGCTCAAAGTGATTAATGCCGATGATAAGGTGGGACGCCAATGGCTACGCGAGTGGCCCGAGGCGATTGCGGTCGCGCTGCACGCAGATTCTTTGCAACACCACGTCGGCCCTTATGTGCGTGCCACCCAGATTGATTTTGCCACCGACGGCGTGCGTGTGATGGTCGAAACCAGTTGGGGGCAAGGGGAGTTGAATGCTGCCTTGGTGGGGGATTTTAACGTCAGCAATCTCTTGGTCAGCTTGGCGACCCTATTAGGCTTAGGCTATTCACTGGATGCCTTGTTAGCCACTAGCGATCAATTGAACGCCGTCATTGGCCGGATGGAGGTTTTTCTTGCTCCTGACAAACCGACCATGGTGGTTGACTATGCTCACACGCCCGATGCGCTGGAGAAGGCACTGATCGCACTGCGCCGCCACTGTCGGGGTAAGTTGTGGTGTGTATTTGGCTGCGGCGGCGATCGCGATACTCGCAAGCGTCCGGTGATGGCTCGCATCGCAGAGCAATATGCCGATCAGGCGGTATTGACTAACGATAACCCGCGCAGTGAAGCGCCCAATGCGATTACCGATGACATGCTTGCTGGGATGCAGGCCCCCGATAACGCGTGGGTGGAGCACGATCGCGCGCGTGCGTTGTCACGGGTGATGCAGGCGGCCAAGGCTGACGATATCGTGCTGGTCGCGGGCAAAGGCCATGAAGACTACCAAGTCCTTGCCGACGGCAAAGTGCATTATTCCGACCGTGAAACCGTGGCTGCGTTACTGAAGGAGTTACCATGATTACCACCGCACTCACAACTTTTGCTGATGTTTTGGCCGCGCAATGGCACGGTGTGGACACCCCGCCGACGCTGGATGTTGCCGCGATCACTACAGATACCCGACAGGTGTCTGAAGGCGCGCTATTTGTGGCGTTGAAAGGCGAACGGTTTGATGGGCACGACTTTGCAGAACAAGCCAAGCAGGCGGGCGCTGTAGCTCTGGTGGTATCGACACCGCTGGATATCGACTTGCCGCAATTGGTGGTCAACGATACCCGTATCGCACTGGGCCAGCTGGGCGCGTGGGTTAAAGCGCAGTGTCAGGTTCCTACTATCGCGATTACGGGCAGCTGTGGCAAAACCACGGTCAAAGAAATGCTCGCGTCCATTTTGTCGCGCAAAGGGAAGACCTTGGCCACCGCAGGCAATTTTAATAACGATATCGGGGTGCCGCTCACCTTGTTTCGTCTCACGCCCGATCATGACTATGCGGTGATTGAGCTGGGGGCGAACCATATCGGTGAAATTGCATACACCACATCGCTTGTCAAACCGGATATTGCCATGGTGACCAACCTTGCAGCTGCCCACCTTGAAGGGTTTGGCTCGCTAGAGGGGGTCGCGACCGCCAAAGGTGAAATCTATCAAGGCCTGCCTCAAGGCGGCATTGCGCTGGTTAACGCGCAAAGCCATGGCGGTGAGAAATGGCAAGCCGTGTTGGCAGACAAAAACGTGATTCAGGTGACTGAGCAAGCGGCTGCGCCTTTGCAACTGGTGGAGAGCGAGCTGGTCGAGGCGGGCTGCTACCGCTTAGTGTTCAGTGACGGCGAGCAGCAATCTACGGTGACGTTACCGCTGCCCGGCAAACACAATATTACCAATGCATTGATGGCCGGGTGTGCCGCGATGCAGTTACCGGGCGTGACCTTAGAGGACGTTACTCAAGGACTTGCGGCGATGAAAAATGCCGCAGGTCGCACCGAAGTGAGTGAGCCGCGTGCCGGACTGCGCTTGATTGACGATACCTACAATGCCAGCGTTCCGGCGATGAAATCCGCCATCGACGTGCTTGCCAGTTATTCTGGCGAGCGTTGGTTGATTTTAGGCGATATGGCCGAGCTAGGGCAGTACAGCGAACAAATGCACCGAGATGTGGGTGAGCACGCCGCTAAGGCGGGGCTGACGCAGGTGTTTACCACAGGAACCGATAGCCGTGTGATCAGTGAATGCTGTCACGGCCGTCATTTTGACTCAAAAGACGCGCTGATCGCGCATGTAGTAACCATGATGAAAACACATAATCCCGACACCATTTTGGTCAAAGGCGCCCGAGGTATGGCGATGGAGGCGGTTGTTGCCGCCATTAAGGAGGCCTGCTGATGCTGGTATGGTTAGCTGAGGCATTGCAGGGCTTTTTCCCGTCGATGCGACTGTTTGAATATTTGACCTTTCGCGCCATTGTGAGTGCGTTAACTGCGCTGGTGTTCTCGTTATGGATGGGGCCTAGATTGATCAAATATCTGCAATCGATGCAGATTGGCCAAGTGGTACGAGAAGAAGGGCCCGAATCGCACTTTAGCAAGCGTGGTACACCTACGATGGGCGGGGTGCTTATCCTAGCCGCCATTACCCTGACCGTCTTTTTATGGGCAGATTTATCGAACCCCTATGTGTGGGCGGTGATGGTAGTGTTGCTAGGGTACGGTACGGTCGGCTTTGTCGATGATTATCGCAAAGTGGTGCGCAAAAACACCGATGGCTTAATTGCACGTTGGAAGTATTTTTGGCAATCCGCCATTGCGCTAGGTGTGGCGTTTGCGCTGTATGCGCACGGTAGTGACACCGCCGCGACCCAACTGGTTGTTCCCTTTTTCAAAGATGTGATGCCTCAACTGGGGCTGTTTTATATCGTCTTTACCTATTTTGTGATTGTTGGTACCAGTAATGCGGTGAACCTAACCGATGGGTTGGATGGTCTTGCGATTTTGCCGACGGTGATGGTCGCGGGAGGCTTTGCGTTTATTGCGTGGGCAACGGGGAATGTGAACTTTGCCAGCTATCTGCATATCCCTTACATCAAATACAGCAGTGAGCTGGTGGTGGTGTGTGCGGCTATTGTCGGCGCTGGCTTAGGCTTTTTGTGGTTTAACACCTATCCAGCCCAAGTATTCATGGGCGATGTCGGCTCGTTGGCCCTCGGTGGCGCGCTAGGCACCATTGCTGTCTTGGTGCGCCAAGAATTGCTGTTGATCATCATGGGCGGCGTGTTTGTGATGGAAACCGTGTCGGTGATCTTGCAAGTCGGCTCTTATAAATTGCGTGGGCAGCGCATTTTCCGTATGGCACCGATTCATCATCACTATGAATTAAAAGGGTGGCCGGAGCCGCGAGTCATTGTCCGCTTTTGGATTATTTCTTTGATGCTGGTGCTGATTGCACTGGCAACGCTGAAGGTACGTTAATCATGTCAACCGTGAGCCAGCGTTCGTTAACCGAGTTTGATCATATCGTGGTGATGGGCTTGGGGGTGACTGGATTATCCGTGGTGCGCTTTATTGCCCGCCACCATCCTCAAGCGACGATTCGCGTGATGGATTCGCGTCTTCAACCTCCCGGGTGTGATCAACTGCCGGCTCAGGTGACATTACATACCGGCAGCTGGCAGGAACAGTGGTTAGCCGACGCCGATCTGGTGGTGACTAACCCCGGCATTGCGCTGACGACGCCCGCGCTTGGCCCTGTTCATCAAGCGGGCATCCCCATCGTTGGCGATATTGAGCTCTTTGCGTGGTATTGCGATAAGCCGGTGGTCGCCATCACCGGCTCGAACGGAAAAAGCACCGTCACCGCCTTAGTGGGCGAGATGGCGAAAGCGGCGGGTATCCGTGTGGGTGTGGGTGGCAATATCGGTGTCGCGGCGCTTGATTTACTCGACCAAGGGCATGACTTATATGTGCTGGAGCTGTCGAGCTTTCAACTGGAAACCACGGCGTCATTGGCGTTGAATGGCGCCGCGTTTTTAAACTTTTCTGAAGATCACATGGATCGTTACGACAGCTTGGCTGATTATCGCGCGGCCAAGTTACGTATTTTCGCTCACGCACTCACCCGGATTGCCAACGCTGATGATAAAGCAACACACAGTGAGCAACCTCTCGTTTTATTTGGCTTTCAGCAAGGCGACTATCGCCTTATCAGCCATCAAGGCCAAGAGTGGCTCAGTGTGGAAGGTGTTCCTGTCCTGCCCGTTGCCGAACTGGCGCTCGTTGGGCGTCATAATGTCGCCAATTGCTTAGCGGCAATGGCATTGGCAGACAGTGTCGGTATCGATCGCGATGGACAAGTTCAGGCGATGCAAACCTATACTGGCTTGCCTCATCGTTGCCAGACGGTGGCAACGATCAACGGCGTAACTTGGGTCAATGATTCCAAAGCGACCAATGTGGCCAGCACGTTAGCCGCTTTGGATGGCTTAACGCTGCAAGGGCAGCTTCATCTGCTACTCGGTGGTGATGGTAAAGGTGCGGATTTTCATGCGCTTCAACCTGTGTTGGATAAGCTATCTGCCCAGCTATATTGCTTTGGGCAAGATGGTGACAAACTGGCTGCATTGAGCCGTTCGTCGCATCGTTTTGAGACCTTGGAGCAGGCGATTGATGTCATTGCCCAACACGTTGCACCGGGTGATATGGTGCTATTGTCACCAGCCTGTTCGAGCCTCGATCAGTTCGCCAACTTTATGGCACGTGGCGATGCCTTTGCCGATGCTGTCAAACAACTAACCGTGAGTGATGCCCGATGATACGCACTTGGCCCAAACAGTGTTGGTCTTGGCTGCGCACCCCATCGCCGGGTGTGCTCTATGATCGTCAACTTGTTTGGGTATCACTGTTATTGATGGTGATTGGTCTGGTGATGGTGACGTCGGCGTCTATCCCGGTCGCCCTTCGCTTGGCCGATGCCCCATTTTTATTTGCGAAACGGCACGCGATTTATCTCACGGTAGCCGTGATAGCGGCTGTGGTGGTGATGTATATTCCCGTGCGGCTTTGGCAAAAATACAGTGGTTGGATGCTATTGCTGTCATCGGTGTTGCTGTTGGCCGTGTTAGCCATCGGGCGCTCGGTCAACGGCGCAGCGCGCTGGATCTCCATTGCTGGGATCAATGTTCAGCCTGCGGAGATTGCCAAGTTATCTCTATTCGTTTTTTTGGCAGGATACCTCGTCCGTCGTCATGGTGAGGTGCGCGAGCACTTTCGTGGCTTTGCGAAGCCGCTTGCGGTGCTGTTGTTATTTGCAAGCTTACTCCTTGCCCAGCCCGATTTAGGCTCAGTGGTGGTGATGTTTGTGACCACGGTGGGTATGTTGTTTATTGCTGGCGCCAAATTGTGGCAATTTATCGCGCTGCTGGTGGCAGGGCTTACGCTGGTGGGAGGCTTGATCATTGCAGAGCCTTATCGGGTGCGGCGTGTTACCGCTTTCCTTGACCCTTGGCAAGACCCGTTTGGCAGTGGCTATCAGCTCACCCAATCGTTAATGGCGTTTGGACGCGGTGATTGGTTTGGGCAAGGCTTGGGCAACTCGATTCAAAAATTGGAGTACTTGCCAGAAGCGCATACCGACTTTGTTTTCGCCGTGATTGCCGAAGAGCTAGGGCTGGTGGGCGTTAGTGTCATTTTGGTTTTAATTTTCTGCTTGGTCTTTAAAGCCTTATTTATTGGCAGACGTTGCCTTGAACAAGAACAATTGTTTGGTGGCTTTCTCGCCTTTGGTATCGGGATTTGGTTTGCGTTTCAAACCATGGTGAATGTGGGCGCTGCCGCGGGCATGCTACCGACCAAGGGGCTGACGCTGCCTCTGATCAGTTATGGCGGTTCCAGCCTTTTGATCATGGCAATGGCGGTCGCCCTGCTTTTACGCATCGACCATGAGTACCGTTTAGCCACGGCCCAAGCCCATCAAATCAAGCATTATCAGGATAAAATTCAACACGATGAGCAGTAAACGTTTATTGGTAATGGCGGGGGGAACCGGTGGACATGTGTTTCCCGGCCTCGCGGTCGCCAAATATTTAGAGCAACAAGGCTGGCAGATCCGTTGGTTGGGTACTGCGGATCGCATGGAAGCGGATCTGGTTCCCAAACACGGCATTGATATTGAGTTTATTCGTGTCAAAGGCTTGATCGGTTCGGGCCTGATCCGCAAGCTGCGTGCGCCGTGGATGATCCTCAGCGCCATTTGGCAAGCACGCCAAATCATTAAGCGCTACCAACCCGATGCGGTGTTGGGCATGGGCGGATATGTGAGTGGCCCCGGCGGCATCGCTGCTTGGCTCAGTGGTGTACCTGTGGTGCTTCATGAACAGAATGCGGTGGCTGGGTTAACCAACCAATGGTTGGCGAAAGTGGCTAAGCAAGTACTGCAAGCCTTTCCGGGAGCGTTTGAGGGTAAGCCTGTGGTCGGCAATCCGGTGCGCCGTGATGTGTGCACCTTGCCCTCACCGACAGCACGCTTTCGTGACCGCAACGGACCATTGCGTATTCTGGTGATGGGCGGCAGCCAAGGTGCGCGCATCTTAAACCAAACCGTGCCTGTTGCGGTGGCAAAAACGGCGCAGCCGGTCATGGTGCGACACCAAGCCGGGAAAGGAAACGCGCAAAGCACAGAAGCGGCGTATCACGCCGAGGGCGTTACCGATGCGACCGTGACCGAGTTTATTGATGATGTTGCTAGTGCTTATGCTTGGGCCGATGTGGTGATTTGTCGCAGTGGCGCTTTGACGGTCTCGGAACTCGCGGCAGCCGGTGTGGGGGCGATATTTGTGCCCTTTATGCATGCCGACCGTCAGCAAGCACTAAACGGTGATTACTTGGTTGAACGTGATGCGGCACTGATGATTGAACAGCCATCACTGACAGCCGCCACGCTGGCTGAGACAATTGACGGCTTAGACCGAGCGCGCCTCCTTACGATGGCGAACGCCGCGCGTGATGCCGCGATCATTGATGCGGATGCACGTGTGGCACAAGTGATTGCCGAACAAGCAAAATAATAGAGAAAAGATGAATGGGTAAATTGGATAATCAGCAGCTAGAAAAACTTCGCACCATGATCCCGGAAATGCGTCGGGTGAAACGGATCCACTTTGTGGGCATTGGCGGTGCGGGGATGTGTGGTATTGCTGAAGTGCTGATTAACGAAGGTTACCAAATAACCGGCTCGGATCTTGCACAAAATGTGGTCACCGAGCGTTTGGCGTCCATGGGGGCAGAGATCTTTATCGGTCATCAAGCCAGTCACATCGAGAAAGCAAGCGTGGTGGTGGTCTCTACCGCCATCAAGCCCGATAACCCGGAAGTGGTCGCGGCAAAATCTCTCCGCATTCCGGTGGTTCGTCGTGCCGAAATGTTGGCTGAATTGATGCGATATCGGCACGGTATTGCCGTTGCCGGCACCCATGGTAAAACCACGACCACCGCATTAGTGACCCAGATCTATTCGGAAGCCGGTTTAGATCCCACTTTTGTCAATGGTGGATTAGTCAAAAGTGCTGGCACCAACGCGCGTTTGGGGAGTAGCCGATATTTGATTGCGGAAGCGGACGAAAGCGATGCCTCTTTTTTGCATTTACAACCTATGGTCGCCATCGTCACCAATATTGAAGCCGACCATATGGATACCTACGGCGGTAACTTTGAAACGCTAAAGCAAACCTTTATTGATTTTCTTCACAATCTGCCGTTTTACGGGTTAGCGGTGGTGTGTATTGATGACCCTGTGGTGCGCGCCCTGATCCCATCGATTGGTCGTCAAGTGATCACCTATGGCTTTTCTGATGATGCCGATGTGCGTTTGCACGATTATCACCAAAAAGGTCAGCGCGGGATTTTTAAAGTCACCCGTCCGGGACGCGAGACCTTGACCATAGAGCTCAATATTCCGGGACAACACAACGCATTAAACGCCAGTGCCGCGATTGCTGTCGCGACCGAAGACGGTGTGGATGACGCTGCGATTGTGCGTGCGCTTGCCAGTTTTGAAGGAACAGGACGTCGTTTCGACCAACTGGGCGAATTCCCTGTCGAGCAAGGAACGGCGTTATTGATTGACGATTATGGTCACCACCCGAGTGAAGTGGATGTCACCATTAAAGCGGCACGCGCTGGCTGGCAAGATCACCGTTTGGTGATGATCTTTCAGCCGCACCGGTACAGCCGTACCCGCGATCTCTATGATGATTTTGCCAATGTGCTGGAAAACGTGGATGTGCTGTTGATGTTAGATGTCTATTCCGCGGGAGAAACACCGATTGCCGGGGCTGACGGTAGAAGTTTGTGTCGCAGCATTCGGGCGCGAGGCAAGCTCGATCCGATTTTTGTGCCAAATGCCGAGGCGTTACCGGCCGCACTGGCCAATGTGCTGCAAGCGAATGACTTAGTTTTAACACAAGGCGCGGGTGATATTGGTAAAGTAGCGCGAAATTTAGCGGCAATGGCGCTGGATAAAGCAAAAATGGCACAACAAAAAACAAACTGATGTGATAAAAAGCTGTGTCATAATCGGACGATCCGAATAAAAAGACGGCTTTTTTCGCATCACAGAGCAAAATTGCTCGGAACAGATCTCAGCTTATTGATACAAAGCGTCAATCAAGTTGGAGCACGAGGCGCGGGATCGCTATAATCAGTCGGTTTTTTCGCTGGACGTGTCAAGCTTGCTCGACACAAGGCGATAACAAAGGTATGAGCATGGTAAATGCGCTCACACGCATACAAGAAACAGTGAACCTTGAACGTCAGCAATGGGCGGGATTGGTGTTTCTTACCGCAGTCATTCTTTTGATGGTGACCGGCTTTGTGCGAGTGATCGATTGGATGAGCGACGAGCAGCAGCTGCCTTTGTCTCAGTTGGTCATCGAAGGCGATCGGACTCAGGTCAGTGATCAGCAAGTGCGCGATGCAGTGTTGTCGGTCGGCACCCTGAAAAGTTTTATGTTGCAAGATGTGAATAGCATCCAGGCAAATATCGAGGCGCTGCCTTGGGTTAAGCACGTGGCGGTTCGCAAACAGTGGCCGAACACCTTGAAAGTCCATATTACCGAGTACCAAGCGCGGGCTATCTGGAATGGACAGAAGCTGTTAACGCCTGAGGGTGAGATTTTTGATGGCACGCCGGCGGATGTCGCAGGACAGGATCTGGTGTCTTTGCATGGTATACCAGAGAGTGCAAAAGAGGTACTTGCCGCCAGTGAGACTTTGAATGCGCAGCTCAATCGCATTGGCTTGTCGATTCAAGCCTTATCACTGAACGAGCGACGCTCTTGGCGTATCGTGACACGTAGCGGTATACGGATTGAGTTGGGTCGAGAAGCACGCGAAGAGCGCTTAGCGCGGTTCGTGCACCTTTACCCTGAGATACAGCAACAACAAACACCGATCGCTTACGTGGACTTACGCTATGACACAGGTGCTGCCGTAGGTTGGAAAACTGAGACGGAAGAGACGACTAGCCAAGATTAAGAGATGGTGTGAATGAATAAAGCGACAGATAAATCACTGATTGTTGGACTGGATATCGGTACGTCCAAAGTGTCTGCGCTGGTCAGTGAAGTGCTGCCAGACGGCACCATCAACGTATTGGGCGTGGGGACCAGCCCGTCTCGTGGCATGGATAAAGGTGGCGTCAACGACCTAGAATCTGTGGTCAAATCCGTCCAGCGTGCGGTGAATGAAGCAGAAATGATGGCGGATTGCCAAATCAGTTCTGTATATCTTTCTTTGTCAGGAAAGCACATTCACTGCCAGACTGAAAGAGGGATGGGTACGATTTCCGATGAGGAAGTGACCCAAGATGACGTTGACAATGTGATCCACACTGCCAAGTCAGTGAAGATTAGTGATGAGCAACGCGTGCTCCATGTGATCCCACAAGAATATAAAATTGACTATCAAGAAGGGATCAAAAACCCAGTGGGGTTGTCAGGTGTGCGTATGGAAGCCAGTGTGCACCTCATCACATGTCACAATGACACGGCAAAAAATATTGAGAAAGCGGTTGAACGATGTGGTCTTAGAGTTGATCAACTGATTTTCTCCGGCTTGTCAGCAAGCCATGCGGTGATTACACCGGACGAACGTGAGCTGGGTGTCTGCGTTGTCGATATCGGCGGTGGTACCATGGATCTCGCAGTTTGGACGGGAGGCGCGCTGCGCCACGCAGAGGTTATCCCTTATGCGGGGAACGTGATTACCAGCGACATTGCTTACGCGTTCGGAACACCGCTTGCCGACGCAGAAGACATTAAAGTGAAGTACGGCTGCGCACTTAGCGAATTGGTCAGCAAGGATGCCAAAGTCAATGTGCCCAGTGTGGGCGGACGCCCATCACGGACATTGCAGCGCCAGACTCTGGCAGAAGTGATTGAGCCACGCTGCTCTGAGCTGTTGGGATTGGTCAATCAGAAACTGGTTGCCATTCAAGACAAGCTACGCAGCGAAGGCGTGAAGCACCAGTTAGCCGCAGGCATTGTACTGACTGGCGGTGCGGCACAGATGCACGGTTTGGTCGAATGTGCTGAGCGTGTATTTCAGAATCAAGTACGAGTTGGGCAGCCTGTGGGTGTCACCGGATTAACCGACTATGTACAAGCACCATGTTATGCAACAGCGGTTGGGCTTTTGCATTACGGCAAAGAAAACTTGCTGACAGAAACGAGTGAACCAGAGCAAAAGCGGGCTGTTGCCAGTTGGGTAAGCAAGCTGAGTAGCTGGTTTAAGAAAGAATTTTAACCCTGATGCGAACAGGAAGGACGGAGAGAACTCATGTTTGAACCGATGATGGAAATGTCTGACGATGCGGTAATTAAAGTCGTTGGCATTGGCGGTGGCGGCGGTAACGCTGTCGAGCATATGGTACGTGAGTCAATCGAAGGCGTTGACTTCATTAGTATTAACACTGACGCCCAAGCGTTGCGTAAAAGTAGCGTTGGCACCGTCATTCAAATTGGTGGTGACATCACCAAAGGCCTAGGCGCGGGCGCAAACCCTCAAGTAGGTCGAGATTCTGCCCTTGAAGATCGCGATGCGATTAAAGCTGAGCTCGAAGGTGCCGATATGGTATTTATCGCAGCAGGAATGGGCGGCGGTACTGGGACAGGTGCAGCACCTATCATCGCAGAAATTGCGAAAGAAATGGGTATCCTCACCGTTGCAGTGGTCACCAAACCATTTAGCTTCGAAGGTAAGAAGCGACTGGCCTTTGCTGAGCAAGGAATTGAAGAGCTGTCTAAAAATGTTGACTCGCTTATCACGATTCCTAACGAAAAACTGCTCAAAGTACTGGGTCGTGGCATAACCTTACTAGATGCGTTTGCGAAAGCGAATGATGTACTTCGTAACGCGGTGCAGGGTATTGCTGAGCTGATTACCCGTCCGGGCCACATCAACGTCGACTTTGCGGATGTCCGCACTGTGATGTCAGAGATGGGGCACGCCATGATGGGAAGCGGGGTTGCTACGGGAGAAGACCGAGCAGAAGAAGCGGCTGAAATGGCCATTTCTAGCCCGCTACTTGAGGACATCGACTTAGCAGGCGCACGCGGTGTGCTGGTGAACATTACCGCTGGTTTCGATATGCGTCTTGATGAATTCGAGACGGTTGGTAACACGGTTAAAGCGTTCGCCTCTGATAATGCGACTGTCGTGATTGGTACCTCGATGGATCCGGAAATGAGCGACGAGCTGCGAGTGACTGTGGTGGCAACGGGGATTGGCAACGAACGTAAGCCAGATATTACCTTGGTGACCAATGCACAGTCTGGGCAAGCACCGGCCGAGCCGAAAAAGGCACAGCCTTTGCAAGAAAAACCTCAGGCGGCAACGCCTGCGGCAAAAGAGCAGCCAGCTGCGTCGTCGTCAAACGCGGCGCCAAAATCGCAGACCGAGCATGATTATCTCGATATTCCTGCGTTTTTGCGTAAGCAAGCTGACTAGTGCCAGTGCTTGGTTTGTAGCCAGCGATGTGCTATCATCACGCTCCCCTTGTCTAAGGTGACAGGGTAATGAGTGACGCAGAGCACACTTTTTTGAGAAAAAGTTGAGATAAGCCGATGATAAGACAGCGAACATTAAAAAGTATTGTCGAAACGACCGGTGTGGGCCTCCACTCTGGGCGTAAGGTTACGCTTACTCTGCGTCCGGCTCCTGCGAACACCGGCGTGATTTATCGCCGTACCGATATGGAGCCGCCGGTTGACTTTCCGGCTGATCCAGCGGATGTACGCGACACCATGTTGTGTACCGCGCTCGTCAATGATGAAGGCGTGCGTATCTCGACTGTCGAGCACTTAAGTGCCGCGATTGCCGGTATGGGCATCGATAACATTATTATCGAGGTCAATGCGCCAGAAATTCCGATTATGGATGGTAGCTCAAGCCCATTCATCTTCTTGCTGCAATCTGCCGGCATTGAAGTACAAAACGCACCAAAACGATTCATTCGCATCAAAAAACCTGTTCGCATTGAAGACGGCGACAAATGGGCAGAGCTGGTGCCGTATAACGGTTTCCGCCTCGATTTTGCCATCGACTTCAACCATCCTGCGATTGAATCAGAGCAACAAAATTTGGTGATGGACTTCTCGACGCAGTCGTTTATCAAAGATATCAGTCGTGCGCGAACCTTTGGGTTTATGCGCGACATTGAGTACCTGCAATCACAGAACCTATGTTTGGGCGGCAGCTTTGACTGTGCCATTGTTCTGGATGACTACCGCATCTTGAACGAAGAAGGTCTGCGCTTTGATAACGAGCTCGTGAAGCACAAAGTGTTGGATGCAATTGGCGACCTATACATGTGTGGTCATAGCATCATCGGTGAAATGCGCGCCTATAAATCGGGCCATGCACTGAACAACCAGCTGCTGCGTGCGGTATTGGCGGATCAAGAAGCGTGGGAGTGGGTGACGTTTGAAGAAACGGAAAAATCACCGGTTGCGTTTGCTGACCCAGATATGGTGCTTGCATAAGACTTGCACCTAAATAGGGCAGAGTTGCCTCATTGTGGTAAGTTGCTCAGCACCCTGTTAAATAAAGCCAGAGTCACGACTCTGGCTTTTTTGTGTCTGTCGCTAGCTTGGCTAGAGCTTCTAAACGCGCTTTTAACTTCGGCGAGGCACTTTGCCCCAGCTCATGCAGTAACTCACCCGAGGCTTTGCTCAAATGGCGTGCGGGTGTGGTGGCATCTTCTTCTCTATCCACGGCGGCCAAGGCTGGATTAATTTTCACTTCAATGGTGGTGAGACTGGCGAGGCCTTTTTGCCGTAATACAGACAAAAGGTGTTGGCGCTCGTAATTGAGCCGCATAGCCCAAGCAGCGCTGCCAGCTTCAACCACAAGTACGCCCTCACGATAGTTGGCTACCCGGCATGCCTTGGAGGTTTCGCCTGGCAACAAGGCCAAGATCAGCTTATTCAACTTGGCGAGCTCAACTGCGCGTTGAGCGATATTGTTGTTGTCGCTCTCCAAGAGGTGCAACGTAGAGCGGGGTCGGTGATCTCGCATGGCTATTGTCTTTTTTATCGTCAATTCGGTGCGTGAACAGTCGCACAGCGTCTAATTTTTCCTAATTGATCCTATCTGTCCCTGATTATTCATAGGATGTCGGTCCAATTTCCCTTATTATAAGTGACCGAATCATTCACAGGTAAGTGTCGCATGGGTAGAGCGACAGGCATAGTGTTTTCAATGCAGCCTGTTAATTTCACAATCAGCTTCGCGGAAAATAAGTTGTTAAGCGGCACTGTCCGCCCTTGAATTCTTTCCGATTTGGCTCCACCTAATAAAGATGCGCGCATTGGCATCTTCTGTCGAATCGATGAACCATAGCCTATCCGCGTTGAACTGAATGCACACCAGCATCATTGCTGTGCAGCTGCCGCCCATGTGGGAAGACCATTAAAAAGAGTACCGGCAACGCCATGTTATCGAAAATCCTGACTAAAGTTATCGGAAGCCGTAATGACCGCACTTTGCGTCGGCTGCGAAAAGTCGTTGATGAAATCAACAAGCTAGAGCCCCAATTTGAATCCCTCAGTGATGATGCGCTAAAAGCGAAAACCGTCGAATTCCGTGAGCGTCTCGACCAAGGCGCGAGCTTGGACGATCTGCTTCCTGAAGCCTTTGCCACCGTCCGCGAAGCATCTAAGCGTGTGTTTGGTATGCGTCACTTCGATGTTCAGCTGATCGGGGGCATGGTACTGCACAGTGGCCAGATTGCAGAAATGCGCACCGGTGAAGGTAAAACCCTGACCGCGACCTTGCCGTCTTATTTGAATGCACTGACAGGCAAGTCCGTGCACATCGTTACCGTCAACGACTACTTGGCGCAACGTGACGCGGAAACAAACCGCCCGCTATTTGATTTTCTTGGTATGACGGTCGGCGTGAATGTGCCGAACATGCCACCGGAAGCGAAGAAAGCCGCTTACGCGTGTGACATTCTTTACGGTACCAATAACGAATTTGGTTTCGACTACCTGCGCGACAACATGGCGTTCCGTGCGGAAGATCGCGTGCAGCGCGATCGCTACTTCTCAATTGTCGATGAGGTGGACTCCATCTTGATTGATGAGGCGCGTACACCACTGATTATTTCAGGGCCTGCAGAAGATAGCTCAGAAATGTATCAGCGGATCAACGCCTTGATCCCTCAGCTCGAAAAGCAGGACGAAGAAGACTCAGAAGAATACCGTGGCGATGGTCACTACACCGTCGATGAGAAAGCCAAACAGGTCTACATGACCGAAAACGGCCAAGAATTTGTCGAAGAGCTGCTAAAGAAAAACGGCTTGATGGCAGAAGACGATACGCTGTATTCGCCCGCGAACATCAGCTTGTTGCACCATATTAACGCTGCACTCCGTGCCCATGTACTGTTTGAGCGCGACGTCGATTACATTGTTAAAGAAGACGAAGTGATCATCGTTGATGAGCACACCGGCCGCACCATGCCGGGACGTCGTTGGTCTGAAGGATTACACCAAGCGGTGGAAGCCAAAGAAGGGGTGAAAATCCAAAACGAGAACCAGACGCTGGCCTCGATCACCTTCCAGAACTTCTTCCGACTCTATGAAAAGCTGTCAGGGATGACAGGGACCGCGGACACCGAAGCGTTTGAGTTCCAGTCGATTTATGGATTGGATACCGTGGTTATTCCGACCAACCGCCCGATGGTGCGTAAAGATCATGCTGATCAGGTTTATATGACCGAGCGTGAGAAATTCGCCGCGATTATTGAAGACATTAAAACGCGAGCGAAAGCTGGCCAGCCGGTACTTGTCGGAACCGTCTCGATTGAAAAATCAGAGCTTCTTTCTAATGCGCTGAAAAAAGATGGTATCAAGCACCAAGTCCTCAACGCGAAATTCCACGCCCATGAAGCCGAAATCGTCGAACAAGCCGGTTATCCGGGCACCGTGACGATTGCAACCAACATGGCCGGTCGTGGTACGGATATTGTTCTAGGCGGTAGCTGGAAGCAGGTACTGGGTGATATTGACGAGCCAACAGACGCACAAGTCGAAGCGGCGAAAGAGAAATGGCAGCAGCTCCACGACCAAGTGGTTGAGGCGGGTGGCCTGCACATTATTGGTACGGAGCGTCACGAGTCACGCCGTATTGATAACCAGCTTCGTGGCCGTGCCGGTCGTCAAGGTGACCCAGGTTCGACGCGTTTTTATCTGTCGATGGAAGACTCACTGATGCGCATTTTTGCCTCAGAAAAAGTCTCTAACATGATGAAACGCCTCGGGATGGGTGAAGGTGAAGCGATTGAACACCCTTGGGTGAACAAGGCAATTGAAAACGCGCAACGTAAAGTAGAGGGGCGTAACTTCGACATTCGTAAGCAGCTGCTGGAATTCGATGATGTGGCCAACGATCAGCGTAAAGTGGTCTACGAATTGCGCGACGCACTACTGGTTTCTAGCGATATCAGTGAAATGATTGAGCATAACCGTGAAGATGTGGTGAATGCGCTGGTTAGCCAATATATTCCGCCGCAATCGTTGGAAGAAATGTGGGATATCGCCGGCCTAGAGCAGCGCTTAAAAGCAGACTTTGATATCGAATTGCCTATCCAACAATGGTTGGATGAAGACGACAAGCTGTATGAAGAGTTACTGCGCGAGCGAATTCTGTCATCGCTGATTGATGTCTATAAGAGCAAAGAAGCGGCGGTGGGTGCTGAGACACTGCGCAACTTCGAAAAAGCGGTCATGCTGCAAACGTTGGATACGCTGTGGAAAGAGCATTTGGCGGCGATGGATCACCTGCGCCAAGGCATCCACCTGCGCGGCTATGCGCAAAAGAATCCGAAGCAGGAGTACAAGCGTGAATCGTTCGAGCTGTTTGAAGACATGCTAGAAGCGCTAAAAACCGACGTGATCACCACACTCAGCCGCGTTCGTGTGCAACAGCCTGATGACGTTGAGCGTATGGAAGCGGAGCGTCAAGCACGTGCCGAGCAAGCGGCTCGCCAACAGCAAGTAAACCACGCCAAAGCCGATAATCCACTCAGTGACGGCGAGGCGAATGCTTCAGGCAACGAAACTGTGGTGCGCGATGGCCGAAAAGTTGGCCGTAATGAGCCGTGTCCATGCGGATCAGGGAAGAAATTTAAACAATGTCACGGTAAAATCTAACCCTGACTATGTATGACTAAAAAGGCCGTTTTAGCGGCCTTTTTTTATACCCCAAGACGCGCGTTCGCCGACGTGTTTGTCATCGATATTGACAGACAGTGGATAGCGCGTAGGCGGTAGTAAGTAGGAGTATTCATGAAACGGGTTAATATTGCCGCTGGTGTGATTGTTAATGCCGCGCAAGATAAGATATTTATTACACGTCGCCATGCGGATGTGCACCAAGGCGGAATGTGGGAATTCCCCGGCGGAAAAATTGAAGCCAACGAAACCCCGCGCCAAGCCGTGGTGCGCGAGTTGCGTGAAGAAGTGGGGATTGATGCCACCGACGTCAGCCCCTTTATTTCGCTAGACTTTGATTTTCCAGACAAAGCGTTAAGCTTTGATTTTTTCTTAGTCAGTCGCTTTGAAGGGGAGCCGCAAGGGCAGGAAGGTCAGCATGGTGAGTGGGCACCGATTGCGCGTTTATCCGAGTACACTTTCCCTGAAGCGAATGACGCGGTGCTTGAGAAAATCCGTGCTCGATTTTAAGCACGGATCGTTCGTCTTGGCAGGTGGAGATTACTCCGCCTGTCCTTCTGACCATAGGTCGTCATCAGAGCTGTCTGGTGCGCCGGGAATCGCCTTTTCTTCATTGGCCCATTCCCCTAAATCAATCAACTGACAACGTTTGCTGCAAAACGGGCGATGCGGGCTGATTTCGCCCCAAACAACAGGTTGTTGGCAGGTTGGACATTTCACCACCGCGGGGGTATCACTCACGCTCATCTCCTTAACAGACACTGATAAATACCGGCATATTGTCGGCGACCTCGCGATCATCGTCAAATGGCATAAAACGGATCGCAAAACGGTTTTTGTGTCCTGAAACCAACGGATAAACGCCCAGATCGGGGTTGACCTGAATCCGGATCAGGCACGCGCCATCAGTGTCTTGTTGATAGAAGCCTTGTTTAACCTCGACATGCCCACCTTGTGCGCTTTCTCGGGTCAGTTGCAACCAAAATGCTAAGGCATGACGCAGCGGTGATAGCGTGGCGAGCCAGCCATTAATCGCGTTTTGGCGGGCGGCCAAAGGCTGATGTAACCAATGGTGGAAAATGGGCAAATCAAAACTACAGCTGCCACCGGGAATGGAGAATCGCTGTTTGATGCTGGTCAAGAAGCGATCTTCGCGTAGTGCTTGGCCAAAACGCTTGGCTTGTAAGACCGCACGTTGGTGCTCGGCCAATTGCTCAAGCAGTTGTTGCAGCTGCTGTTGGTCGACTTGGGGCACATTGGCCCATGCGTTGAGCTTTTTCTTGAGCTTATCCAAATCCTTGGCAAGATCCGCTTTTACTTGCACTTGTTCTAATATTTCCAGCAAATCAAACAGACTGCGGAAAAATTGAATATGGTGGCAAGGGGCCGATAATCCGCTCACTTCGTCCAATTGATCGAGCAGGTACTCTAGGCGCAAATAAATTCGCACCTGTTCATTGAGTGGGTGTTCATACAAAGTGAGGCTGGTCATAAATGTTTTGCGATCCTATCCGGTTACTCCCCGGTGTGATGTTGGGCGGCCAAGGTTAAATACGTCTGGTGTAAGGCATCAATCTGGTGTTGGAGTTCCGTCTCTGGTTGATCATTGTTGATGATGTCGTCGGCGACCGCAAGTCGCTGTGCACGGGTTGCTTGGGCTGCCAGAATGGCATCGACTTGCTGGCGGCTCACGCCGTCTCGCTTTAATGTCCGTGCAATTTGGGTTTGCTCATCAACATCGACCACCAAAATACGGTCTGCTAATGCCATGAGGTTATTTTCCACCAATAACGGCACCACAAGCAAACAGTAGGAAGAGCGTGCTTGCGCGCAAGCGCTGATCATCCGGGTGCGGATCATTGGGTGCAGTAAGTCATCTAACCAACGTTTGTCGTCAGGGTGAGAAAAGACCCGCTCTCTGAGCCAAGCGCGATTCAATTGCCCATCGGACTGCAAGGCTGATTCACCAAAGCGCGCGGCGATTGCCGCCAGCCCTTCACTGCCAACCGCCACCACATCGCGTGCAATCACATCAGCATCAATCACCTCAATGCCTTTGGCAGCAAACTGGTTGGCAACCGTGGTTTTGCCGCTACCGATACCGCCAGTCAGCCCGATCACTAATCCCATTAACCTATACTCCCAATACTTGTGAAAGATACCAGTGTAACAGGCCATCACCCCACAGGAGGCAGACCCAGCCGGCGATCGCAATAAAAGGACCAAAGGCAAACGGCTGTTGCAGTCCTTGCTGCTGTCGGCGGAGTACGATCGTGCCAATCACGGCGCCACTCAATGAGGCCAGCAGGATCAATAGCGGCAGTACTTGCCATCCCAGCCAAGCCCCCAAGGCGGCAAAAAGCTTAAAGTCGCCATAGCCCATGCCTTCTTTGCCGGTGATGAGCTTAAAAGCCCAAAAGAGGCTCCAAAGGCTGACATAACCGACCATGGCGCCAATCACACTTTCACTGAGGGTGACTGGGCTGATGCCGATTAGCGCAAGGCCGATGCCGGCCCACATCAAAGGTAAGGTGAGTTGATCGGGCAGCAACAGGGTTTCCCAATCAATCAAGGTTAGGGCTAGCAAGACTAAACTGGCCGCCATCACGGCGATGGCCCATGTCGGGGAGGCGAGAAGCCAAGCGGGGAGCATGCAAAGTATTGCGCTGGTCATCTCCACCAACGGATAGCGTTTACTGATGGGGAGCTGACAATGGCGGCAGCGGCCTTTTAAAGCCAGCCAACTGAGCAGCGGAATATTGTCATACCAGCGAATGGTTTGCTCACAGGCCGGACAGTGAGACGCGGGGAGACACAAATCAAAACGCTGCCCGTCAGGGGCGTCAATATTAGCATCGGGAAACGTGGCCAAGCATTCTTGGCGCCAACGACGCGCCATCATGATTGGCAAACGTGCGATAACCACATTTAAAAAGCTACCGATAATCAGGCCGAATAGGCCGGCAAGAACGATGAATAACGGCGATGAGAATATCAACATGGGACCTTCTGGGTATAAACCTTGTGCGCATCATAGCGCCTTGTGGCGAGAGACTCTATCTTGGCTAGCCAAGAACGGACATCAGATTGAAAATCGGTAAATACATGGCCACCACCAAGCCGCCAATCAATAGTCCCAGCACTAAAATTAACAGGGGCTCGATGATTTTACCGAGGTTGTCCACGGTGTTATCGACTTCGGCTTCATAGATTTGCGCGATGCGGTTGAGCATATTATCGAGTGATCCCGACTCCTCGCCAATCATCACCATTTGCGTCACCATTACAGGGAAGCTGTCGCTGTCACGCAATGCTTGGTGGAGTGGAATACCGGTCGCGGTGTGCTGGTAAACTGCGTTGAGCGCGTGAACATAATAGGCGTTGGTCATGGATTTCGTGGCCGCTTGTAAGCCAGAAAGTAACGGAATGCCGGCACTAAAGGTGGTGGCGAGGGTACGAGAAAACTTGGCAATGCAGGCTTTACTCACCACTTCACCGATGACGGGCAGTCGCAGTAGCCAGCGGTCATAGTAATATTGGTAGGTCGCGTTTTTACGCTGCAGTAGTTGGTGGGCAGCGGCAAGGCCCGCCATTATCAATGTGATGGTCAATGCGTGCTGGCTCACGATGTCGGATAAGGCGAGGACTTGTTGGGTCAGCCAAGGTAGCTCGGCGCCGAAGGAGTCAAAAATATGTTTAAATTTCGGGATCACGAATACCAGCAGATAGGCACTCACTCCCAAGGCCACGCTGATCACGATGGTGGGATAGATCATGGCTTTAATCACTTTACTACGAAGCTGCGCCTGCTTTTCACGATACAAGGTTAACCGGGCAAAGACCTGCGGCAATTGCCCGGTTTGCTCACCTGTTGCGACCAGATCGCAGTAGAAGCGATCAAACAAGGGAGTCGCTTGCGCCAACGCATCACTCAAACTGGTACCGGCTTCGAGTTGCTGGCGAATATGACGCACCAGCAAGCGCATCTCGGCTTTGACCTGATTGAGCGCGATGAGGTTGAGGGCTTGTACAATGGGGATCCCAGACTCAAGCAGGGTGGTGAGATCGCGGGAAAACTGAGTGATATCCGCCGCGTTGGCTTTGTGACGGCGCTGCTGAAAGCTCGATAGCCGACGGCGAATGATGCGTGTGGGCAAGATCGATTGGCTCGCCAACTGTTGGCGAGCATCCTGCTCGGTATAGGCGAACACCTGACCTTTTTTGTCGCCGCCTGCAGCGGCTTGGCGCCAATGAAAGAGAAACAGCGTGGGTTTGGCCATGAAGACTCCTTAGGCAAGCTGAATAACGCGAGTAAGCTCTTGAATGCTGGTGATCCCTTGGTTGAGTTTGGCAATCCCGGATTCGGCTAATCGCCACATCCCTTCCTCCGTCGCCAGTTGGGTCAGTTCGATGGCACTGGCATTGCGGTAAATAGCGCTGGCAATGGTCTCGGTCACAGGAAGCACCTCATACACACCTGTGCGACCTTGATAGCCTTGATAACACTGATAGCAGCCGTGAGGATGGGCTTGGTACAAGGTGTTTGGGGTTAAAGTCGGGTAGAGGTTGGCTAAGTGCTGAAGGTGCGGGTCATCAGCTGGATGCGGCTGTTTACACATCGGACATAAACGGCGGACCAAACGTTGGGCCACCACCAAGGTTAGAGAACTAGCAAGGTTGTAGGGCGCAATGCCCATATGAGATAAACGGGTGATGCTCTCGGCGGCGGAATTGGTATGCAGGGTTGATAACACCAGATGACCGGTTTGCGCGGCCTTGATCCCGATTTCAGCGGTGTCGAGATCGCGAATTTCCCCCACCATGACCACATCGGGATCTTGACGCAAAAACGCACGGAGTGCGGTGGCAAAATCTAAACCAATGGCCGTATTAACGTTGACTTGGTTGACGCCCTCTAGCTGGATCTCAACCGGATCTTCGACGGTGGCTATATTGCGCTCGGGCTGATTGAGATATTTTAACCCACTGTATAAAGAGACGGTTTTGCCGCTTCCGGTTGGGCCGGTAAACAAAATCATGCCTTGCGGTCTATCCAATGCGTCTTGATAGTGCTGGCGTTGCCACTCGGTTAAGCCTAAATCATGCAAGGTTAATTGCTGTTGGCCATTATCTAGCAGACGAACCACCACTTTCTCACCCCAAATGGTTGGCAAGGTAGAGACGCGCATATCGACGGTGTGATCGGCGGTGAGGGTCAGCTTGATGCGCCCGTCCTGTGGCAAACGTCGTTCAGCAATATTGAGTTGAGCTAAGATTTTGAGCCGGGTCGATAGCCGCCGCGAGACCCCAGCCGGAGGATGGGCATAGGTTTGCAATAAACCGTCTTGGCGAAAGCGAATCTGGTAGTGATGCTCAAAGGGCTCGAAGTGTACGTCGGAGGCTTTTTTGCGCACCGCATCCACCAAGATCTGCTGAATGTAGCGACTGATGGGCGCCTGATCGCTTTGTAGCTCGGCACTGTCCTCTTGTGGGCTATCGGTGACGGTCAGAGCCGCTAAGTCCTGATCACTGATGGTGATGCCATCGCCAGTGCCATCGATATCTGCCCCGTATAAGTGGCGCAACGCAGCATCCAAATCTGGCTGACTGAGCACCACCAACCGGACATTGAGCCCAGTAGAAAAGCGAAAGTCAGCGACAGCTTCTGCGTTATCTGGGTCACTGACCCCCAGTAATAGCTCTTGGCCTTGCTGAGCAAGCGGTAGCACTTGGTGACGCTGAATTAAATCACGCCGGTCGAGGGCATAGCAGGTGTCTTTAAACGGATACTGATGGCTTTCTGCAAATGGAAGATGATGCAGGTTAGCGAGGGTATGGGCGAGCGCGGTGGGGTCAACCCCAGCATCGAGTAAATGCGCAAGACTGAGCGAGGTATGTTCGCCAATGCCCAGCATATCGCGCTGGGCATCAGTCAATAAACCGGCTTGATACAACTGAGCGGTCGGGATCATAAATAACGCTTTTCAATGCTGATAAAACCTAGCACAAGCCTGTGCTAGGTTGCGGATTGATTAGTTAGACTTAGCCTTTGCTTGGATCACCGCCTGTACTACCGTCGTCACTCGGACAGCCATTAACTTCTATGGTTTTCGATGGTTGCGTGCATGTCCACTTGCCTTTCTCGCTCCGTGCGAGTATGACATTATTACCCTCCGGCATCCCCTGCACGGCTATTTTCATGTTTCCTTTAACGCCACTAATCTCAGTGAACTCTACATCACCAGGAATACCAAGATTTTCTTTGGTTTTTTGGTCGTTGTTTGGGAACGCGCCCGTTTCCATTATCTGCGCTTCTACCACGGAGCGCATATTGGTTAATGTGGCAATCGCGGCAGTGACTTTGGCTTTGTCTTGATACTTTTGGTATTGCGGAACGGCGATGGCAGTCAGGGCGCCAATAATGCCTAATACCACCAGTAACTCAATCAAGCTAAACCCTTGTTGCTTTTTCATCCTATTTCTCTCCTCGTAATCATGAGTTGCCGCAAAGTGAGTGGGCAACAATCAGTGCCAGCACTTTACGCTCGTGCGTGTGGCGCAAAAAAGAGGGGGAACATAAGTTTGAGAGTCAAGGATAAAACCTTGATGTAACAGCGGGTTTTTTCTGTTGCAGTGTTCGACAGACTACAAATTTTTTGTCACGAAATTGTTATAAAAAGGCCGCTTGTAAGAAGCGGCCTCATCATCTTGCCAACAGAAGGGTTATTGGAAGCGCATGGATAAGTCGAGCGCAGTAACATGCTTGGTCAGCGCGCCTACGGAAATATAATCCACGCCTGTGGCAGCATAGTCGGCGAGGGTGTCCAAGGTGACGTTTCCAGACACTTCGAGGGCGACACGGCCTTGGTTGAGCGCTACCGCTTCACGCATCATGGGAATGGTGAAGTTATCCAGCATCACCACATCGGCCCCCGCATCAATGGCTTGTTGCAGTTCGGCCAAGGTTTCTGTTTCTACTTCCACTGGCTTATCGGGGTTAAGGCGACGGGCTTCTTGCACGGCATTAGCAATGCCCCCACAGGCAAGAATATGATTTTCTTTAATCAAATATGCATCGAACACCCCAATCCGATGATTATGGCCGCCACCACACGCGACCGCGTACTTCAACGCACTGCGCAGCCCTGGAATGGTTTTGCGGGTGTCGAGTAATTGGGTGTGCGTGCCATTAAGCGCCGCCACATAGGTCGCAACCTTACTGGCGCAGCCTGACAAGGTTTGAATGAAATTCATCGCATTACGCTCGCCGGTCAAAATAATCCGCGAGGGGCCGTGCAGGGTACACAGGGTTTGGTTTGGCGTCACTTTGTCGCCATCTTTGACATGCCAAGTGAGTGACACGGTACCGCCGAGTTGACGAAACACCTCATCGGCAAACGCCTGACCACAAAATACCCCAGCTTCTCGGGTGATCAAAGTAGCGGTGGAGACCGAGTCGGCAGAGATTAAGCTTGCGGTAATGTCCTGACTGGGATCAATCTCTCCTCCCAAGTCTTCTCGAAGTGTCTCAGAAACTAGACGTTTTACGTCCGCATCAAGGTGCGAGGTGAGATAAGCAAAGCGGCTATCGCTATCGTGTACCGCGCGAAATGGAGAAGTTGTCGACGTCATCTTGGCTCACTGGTGCAGTCAAAAGTTGCCGAAATGATAACCTCACTGGTGATGAAATGCAGCTACTGCCGCGGTAAACTTTTTTGTCGTCTTGTTTTTTGTACATAGCCTGTCTAAACCTTGACTATACTTGGTGTCAGCACACACTTATGAGGCGCAACAATGAAACGACTATTGGCATTATGTGCCATGTTAGCCATCGCAATACTGGGATATTGGGTATGGCAAGGGGTGCGTGCGCCAGTTACCAACAGTGGGCCGACTATGACGATCGCGGTATCGCTCACCCCGCTTGCCGCTCCAATCATTATTGCGAAGAAAAAAGGCTTTTTTGAACAACAAGGTATAGGGGTTACGTTAAGGCCTGTCCATGGTGGAGTAAAAAGCTTCAATTCGCTAATGGCGGGGGAGGCCGATCTCGCGACGGTCTCCGAAACAGTGGCGATGTTTAATAGTTTTCAACGCGATGACTTTAATATCCTCGCCAGCTTTGTAGAGTCCAATAACGACGTTAAGCTCTGGTCATTGACGTTGCCGATTCACCAATCTTTAGATGTGCTGGCGAATGCGCGTGTTGGCGTGGTGCAATCGAGTGCCAGCGAGTTCTTCTTAGACTTAATGCTGAATTTGAATGGTCTATCTGAGTTACCGATACGAAAGGCCTACTACTCTCCAGACCAACTTCCCGGCGCATTATTACGTGGGGAGGTGGATGCGATTTCTATTTGGGAGCCTTACGGCTATCACATCATGCAAGAGGCGCAGCAGCGTGTATCGCAATTTAACAGTAAAGGGCTGCACAACCTCTCTTTTTTATTGGCGAGCCGAAGCCCATTAAACATTCATCAACACCAGCATATGCGCCAAGTGATTGCAGGGCTCGATGACGCGATTGATTATATTCATCTTTATCCTAATGAATCAAAAGCAGTCGTGGCCGACTACTTATCGATTCCCGACAACCAGCTGGCATGGCTGTGGCAAGATTATCTTTTTCGGCTATCCCTGAGCGACGCTTTACTCCTTAGCTTGAAAAATCAAGCTATGTGGGCGCGAGAAGCTGGACTAGTGGCAGGGACGGAACCGAGCTTTCGTCGTTTGCTAAATCCTGGCCCTTTAACGGAGGCGACGCATAAGGCGAGCTTATTAAAATGAAGATAGGACAACAGTTAAGTGTCGTGGTGTATGCTTGTGCTGCGCTCACCATGATCACCTTACTTATCACCGTCGAGTTATTTTATAAACAAACTCAGGTCCAACATCGTCTCGATGCCATCGTCTCTTTACATTCACAAATTGATGCGGTGCGGGGAAGGCTTTGGTTATATCAGCAGTACCATAGCGCGGAAACACGCCAAGATGCGTATCATGCCAACCAAACCTTACTGCAACGCCTTCGTGAAAAAAACAGTGAATTGCCGTTACAGTCTATCCAAGTGATTCGCCAAGCGGCACAGAGTATCGATACTTTACTTGTCTTATCAGCGCGACGTCATAGCGAGATCAATACTACGGATACCTCGCGATTGATGGTGTTTTCTCGCTATAACATGCTATTGCAAACCATGAGTGAGGCGGCCTTCTCCATGCGTCAAGAAGCGATGCACTCAGCTGGGCAGCAACAAAAAGCCTTGCTTCTCCTCCATGGCGGTGTGCTGATCTTACTGGCGCTGTTAGTGACCGCGTTAGCCACTAACACACGGCGACGTTTCTTCCAGCGGTTAGAAGAACTGCATGACGATGTGGCGAAAATAAAGCAAGGGGATTTAACCACTCAGCTTTCACTCGAAACCTCTGACGAGATGTCTGATCTTGCCGCCCACGTTAACGAGATGAAACGTACCTTGAAAAATACTATGGTGCGCAAAGAGCAGCTTGCCGAAGAGATTGCCCAACAAACTCAGCAACTGCGAGAGCAACAGCAACAGCTAATGTATTTAGCCGAGCATGATGAACTCACGCGATTGTTTAATCGCCGCGCGTTTGAGTCACATGTGGAGGTGGCCTTGATGCGTGCTTCACGCGCGCAAACTAAAGCCGCGTTGCTGTTTATCGATGTAAACCGATTTAAAGAAGTGAATGATACCTATGGTCACGGGGTGGGGGATGAATTGCTAAAAGTCGTTAGCCAGCGGTTAAAGCTTGCGGTGCGACGCTCTGATTTAGTCGGGCGTTTAGGCGGCGATGAGTTTATTGTTTGGCTCGATTTATTGGCGGATAAACAGGCACTGCACGAGGTGATTGAGCGCATTATGCAAGAAATGCGCGCGCCCATGGTGACCAATGGTGCAGAGCTAGAGCTTTCTCTGAGTATCGGGGTGAGCTGTTTCCCCACCGATGGGCTGGAATTGCAACAATTGATGAATCAAGCTGATGCGGCCATGTATCACGCCAAAGCGAATCCAAGCGCGGGTTGCTGCTTCTATTCCAATCTGAACACCCGCGAGATAGAGTAATCGTCCAGTCCAACCATGGATAGCGGCATGTCTTTTTCAAACATCAACGATCATTGGCTGGTGGGCGCGCGCGCTTGCCCATCTCCCCACTACAACCAACGACCCGATGGGGAAGAGATTTCCTTACTGGTCATCCACAATATTAGCCTCCCGCCAGGACAGTTTGATGGACCCTATATTGAACAGTTTTTTCAAGGTCAGCTCGACGCGAGTGAGCACCCTTATTTTGCTGAGATCGCCGATCTTCGCGTCTCCGCGCACCTACTGATCCGACGAGATGGAAGTGTGATCCAGTTTGTACCATTCAACGAGCGTGCGTGGCATGCTGGCGCTTCGTGTTTTGACGGACGCGAGCAATGCAATGACTTTTCGATCGGTATCGAGCTCGAGGGCACGGATGACCTACCTTATACCGATCCGCAGTACCAAGCTTTAGCGACGATCACCCGTACGCTGATGCAGTATTATCCAGCCATTACCTGTGATCGTATTACCGGCCATGAACATATTGCGCCGGGAAGAAAAACCGATCCGGGCCCTGCATTTGATTGGCCCTACTATAATTCGCTGATCGTCAAATAGTGTGGCGGCATCACGCGCTTGTTTAGGCTCGTGGGGCTGTAAAAAAGCGACTTGTTAATAAAGTGTTTATTGGTCAGACCAATTTTTGCGAGCCAGAGTGTGCCGACTGTCACCTTAAAGATACAGTCGTTTCCATGATGTCAATCAAACTTCTGGTGGACACAATATCTGCTGTCTGGTAACTTTAAAGGATTATAAAAAATTGGTATTACCAATTGACAACCAGTCAGTTTCTGTCGAAGGCAGTGAAAGCTGCTAAGACGGATGGTCAACAAAAACAATGGCATATCAAAGAATTCGTCAACCCAAACTCTCAGACGTTATCGAGAAAGAGCTCGAAGGTTTAATTCTGGAAGGCACTTTATCGCCGGGCCAGAAGTTACCGCCTGAGCGGGAGTTGGCAAAACAATTTGATGTGTCGCGTCCGTCAGTGCGTGAAGCGATCCAGCGACTTGAAGCTAAAAAGTTGCTGACGCGTAAACAAGGTGGCGGCACTTTTGTCAGTGAACGACTGTGGCAGCGATTCTCTGAACCCCTGCTAGAGTTATTGGCGGACCATCCTGAAACCCAACTTGATTTGCTGGAGTCACGTCATGCGCTGGAAGGCATCTCTTCTTACTTTGCCGCCCTTCGCGGCACGAAAGAAGACTTCAAGCGGATATGTGACTGCCATGATGCAATTCGTCATGCGCAGCAACAAGGGGACTTAGAGGCAGAAGCCTCGGCTGTCATGCAGTATTTAGTTGCAGTAACGGAAGCGGCACACAATGTGGTGCTGCTTTATATTATGCGCAGTCTTGCGCCGCTGCTGGAGCAGAATATTCTGCAAAACTTTGAGCTACTTTACCGCCGCCAAGAAACGGTGGAAAACGTCAGCCGACACCGGGCTGAGATCGTGGATGCGATTACTGCTGGCGAACCAGAAAAAGCCAGACAGGCGTCACATGCACACTTAGCTTACATTGAGGAAACTCTGTTGGATCTTGGCCGTGAAGAAAGCCGTCGAGAACGGTCTCTGCGTCGAATTCAACAACGCAAGGACGAGTTGGAATAATACCGGATTCGCCCAAAAGAAAGGGCAAGCGGTGTCTCCAGCTGCGACAACGTTTGTTTTGTATGAGTCAATCAACGAAAGGATAGATCGCCATGTCTGAAGTCATGAAACATGACGTGGACGCACTTGAGACTCAAGAGTGGCTACAAGCCCTCGAGTCAGTCGTTCGTGAAGAAGGTGTAGAACGTGCCCAGTTCCTTCTGGAGCAAGTACTGGGACAAGCACGTTTAGACGGTGTTGACATGCCAACTGGCGTGACCACCAACTATGTAAATACCATTCCTGCCGATCAAGAACCTGCTTACCCAGGTGATGTGAATCTGGAACGTCGTATCCGTTCTATCATTCGTTGGAACGCAATCATGATCGTGTTGCGTGCGTCCAAGAAAGATTTAGAGCTGGGTGGCCACATGGCATCATTCCAGTCATCGGCTGCTTTCTACGAGACCTGTTTCAACCACTTCTTCCGTGCGCCGAATGAAAAAGACGGCGGCGATTTGGTGTATTATCAAGGTCACATCTCTCCAGGTATCTACGCGCGTGCGTTTGTTGAAGGTCGTCTCACTGCTGAGCAGCTCGACAACTTCCGCCAAGAAGTAGACGGTAAAGGTATTTCTTCTTACCCACACCCGAAACTGATGCCTGAATTCTGGCAATTCCCTACCGTTTCTATGGGTCTGGGTCCTATTGCGTCTATCTACCAAGCGCGTTTCCTCAAGTATCTGCACGGTCGCGGTCTGAAAGACACCTCAGAGCAACGCGTTTATGCGTTCTTGGGTGATGGTGAGATGGATGAGCCAGAATCACGTGGTGCGCTGTCGTTCGCGGCCCGTGAAAAACTGGACAACCTATGCTTCCTGATCAACTGTAACCTGCAGCGCCTTGATGGCCCTGTAATGGGTAACGGTAAGATCATCCAAGAGCTAGAAGGCCTATTCAAAGGTGCTGGCTGGAACGTGATCAAAGTGGTTTGGGGTTCTGGCTGGGATAAACTGCTGGCGAAAGATACCTCAGGTAAACTGCTGCAGTTGATGAACGAAACCATCGACGGCGATTACCAAACCTTCAAGTCAAAAGATGGCGCCTACGTGCGTGAGCACTTCTTCGGTAAGTATCCAGAAACAGCGGCTTTGGTTGCTGATATGACCGACGAAGAAATCTTTGCACTGAAGCGTGGTGGTCATGAGCCATCAAAACTGTTTGCTGCGTTCAAAGCGGCACAAGAGTGCAATGACCGTCCAACCGTTATCCTAGCGAAAACCGTTAAAGGTTACGGCATGGGTGAAGCGGCAGAAGGTAAGAACATCGCGCACCAAGTGAAGAAAATGGACATGACCCACGTCATTGCCATGCGTGATCGTCTTGGCCTGCAAGACTTGCTGTCTGATGAAGACGTACAAAACCTGCCTTACCTACAGTTGGAAGAAGGTTCAGCGGAGTATGAGTACCTGCACGCGCGCCGTAAAGCGCTGCACGGTTACACCCCGCAACGTCTGCCTAACTTTACTAAAGAGCTAACACTGCCAAAACTGGATGATTTCTCAGCCCTGCTGTCTGAGCAGAAGCGTGATATCTCCACCACCATGGCCTTTGTACGCTCTTTGAATGTATTGCTGAAAGACAAAAACATCGGCAAAAACATTGTACCTATCATTGCTGACGAAGCGCGTACTTTCGGTATGGAAGGCCTGTTCCGTCAAGTAGGTATCTACAACCCACATGGTCAGACATACACCCCTGAAGACCGTGGTGTGGTGTCTTACTACAAAGAAGACCAAGGCGGTCAAGTACTGCAAGAAGGGATCAACGAGCTAGGCGCGATGTCATCGTGGGTAGCGGCGGCGACCTCTTACAGCACCAACGATCTGCCAATGATCCCATTCTACATCTACTACTCAATGTTCGGCTTCCAACGTGTTGGCGACATGGCGTGGATGGCAGGTGACCAACAAGCACGTGGTTTCCTATTGGGTGCTACTGCCGGTCGTACTACCCTGAACGGTGAAGGTCTGCAGCACGAAGACGGTCACAGCCATATTCTGGCGAGCACTGTGCCTAACTGTGTTTCTTACGACCCAACCTTCGCGTACGAAGTGGCAGTGATCATGCAAGACGGTATCCGTCGCATGTACGGTCCTGACCAAGAAAACATCTACTACTACCTGACGCTGATGAACGAAAACTATCATCAGCCAGCCATGCCTGAGGGCGCGGAAGAAGGTATCCGTAAAGGTATCTACAAGCTAGAAACCTACACGGGCGACAAAGCGAAAGTTCAGCTAATGGGCTCTGGCACCATCATGACTGAAGTGCGCAAAGCGGCGAAACTGCTTAGCGATGAGTACGGTGTAGCGTCTGACGTATACAGCGTGACTTCGTTCAACGAGTTGGCACGTGACGGCCAAGATGCAGAGCGCTTCAACATGTTGCACCCAGATGCAGACGCACAAGTTCCTTACATCCAAACTGTAATGGGAACTGAGCCTGCGATTGCTGCGACTGACTACATGAAGAACTACGCTGACCAAGTTCGCGCGTTTATCCCAGCGGAATCTTACAAAGTTCTGGGTACTGACGGCTTTGGTCGTTCTGACAGCCGCGAAAACCTACGTCGTCACTTCGAAGTGAACGCAGGCTATGTGGTTGTTGCGGCGCTTAACGAGCTGGCTAAGCGTGGCGATGTTGACAAGAAACTGGTAGCGGACGCTATCAAGAAATTCGACATCGATACCAACAAAGTAAACCCGCTGTTCGCGTAAGAGGCTGAAATAATGTCAATCGAGATTAATGTACCTGACATCGGTGCTGATGAAGTAGAAGTGACTGAGATCCTTGTTAGCGTTGGCGACAAGGTCGAAGAAGAACAGTCGTTAATCACCGTTGAAGGTGATAAAGCATCCATGGAAGTGCCTGCATCACAAGCGGGCGTGGTCAAGGAAATCAAAATTGCTGAGGGTGACAAAGTTACCACTGGCTCTTTGATTATGATCTTCGAAGCCGATGCGCCAGCGCAAAGCGCACCAGCTCAAGAGGCGGCACCAGCCGCCCCTGCTGCTCCAGCGGCTGCGTCAGAAATCAAAGAAGTGCACGTGCCTGATATCGGTGGTGACGAAGTCGAAGTCACCGAGATCATGGTTGCGGTTGGCGATACCATTGAAGAAGAGCAGTCACTGATCACTGTTGAAGGCGATAAAGCCTCAATGGAAGTGCCTGCACCGTTTGCGGGTACCGTTAAAGAAATCAAGATCGCGGCGGGTGACAAGGTGTCAACTGGCTCACTGATCATGATGTTCGAAGTGGGTGGTAGCGCGCCAGCGCAAGCGCCTGCAGCCGCCGAGGCACCAGCAGCGCCTGCAGCAGCACAAGCCAAAGACGTTCACGTCCCTGATATCGGTGGCGATGAAGTTGAAGTGACTGAAATCATGGTGGCGGTAGGCGACACCATCGAAGAAGAGCAGTCACTGATCACCGTTGAAGGCGACAAAGCGTCAATGGAAGTCCCTGCACCGTTTGCGGGTACAGTGAAAGAAATCAAAGTGGCCGCGGGCGATAAAGTCTCGACGGGTTCGTTGATCATGGTCTTCGAAGTTGCCGGTAGCGCACCAGCAGCGCCTGCACCTGCAGCGGCACCTGCTGCTGAGAAGGCGGCACCCGCTCCTGCAGCCAAAGCTGACGCCCCAGCGGCTAAAGCTGACGCTGGCAAAGACGAGTTTGTAGAGAACAAAGAATACGCGCATGCGTCTCCTGTTGTTCGTCGTCTGGCCCGTGAATTTGGCGTGAACCTTGCGAAGGTAAAAGGTAGTGGCCGTAAAGGACGCGTACTGAAAGAAGACGTTCAGAGCTTTGTAAAAGAAGCGCTGAAACGCCTTGAATCGGGTGCAGCATCGGGTTCAGGCGACGGTAGCGCACTGGGTCTGCTCCCTTGGCCAAAAGTGGACTTCAGCAAATTCGGTGAAACCGAAGTTAAACCACTGTCTCGCATTAAGAAAATCTCTGGTGCGAACCTAGCACGTAACTGGGTGATGATCCCGCACGTGACGCAGTGGGACAACGCTGATATCACTGAAGTGGAAGCGTTCCGTAAAGAACAAAATGCGATCGAGAAGAAGAAAGAGTCTGGCATGAAGATCACCCCATTGGTGTTCATCATGAAAGCGGCTGCGAAAGCGCTAGAAGCTTTCCCTTCGTTCAACTCGTCGCTATCTGAAGACGGTGAAAGCCTGATCCTTAAGAAGTATGTCAACATCGGTATCGCCGTTGACACGCCAAACGGTCTGGTTGTGCCTGTGTTCAAAGACGTGAACAAAAAAGGCATCTACGAGTTATCTGAAGAGCTGATGGCGGTTTCTAAGAAAGCTCGTGCAGGCAAGCTCACTGCCTCTGATATGCAGGGTGGTTGCTTTACCATCTCGAGCCTAGGTGGCCTAGGCGGTACGGCATTTACGCCAATCGTCAATGCACCAGAAGTGTCTATCTTGGGTGTGTCTAAGTCAGAAATGAAACCAGTATGGAACGGTAAGGACTTTGAACCTCGCCTAATGCTGCCATTGTCTCTGTCTTACGATCACCGTGTGATTGACGGTGCCGAAGGCGCGCGCTTTATTACTTACCTCAACGGCTTGTTGTCAGACATCCGCCGTTTGGTACTGTAATCGCGTCACCGACAACACCCTCCGGCCCGTTATGGGCCGGTTGGGAATTGTTGTGCAGCTCACAGGCTATGGGTTTTTATTTTTCAGCCCATTAACATGGCTGTAAACTGTGGCTTCCAAACTCCCACAACAATAAAAAATTACCGCTCTTAGCCTGTCAGGGAATAAGACTACAACGAGGTCAGAATGAGTAAAGAAATCAAAGCGCAAGTCGTCGTCCTTGGCGCTGGTCCTGCTGGATACTCCGCCGCCTTCCGCTGTGCCGACCTAGGTTTGGAAACAGTATTGGTTGAACGTTACAACACCCTAGGTGGTGTATGTCTAAACGTTGGTTGTATCCCTTCTAAAGCCCTACTTCACGTTGCCAAAGTGATCGAAGAAGCCAAAGCCATGGCGGATCACGGTGTGGTTTTCGGCGAGCCACAAACCGATATCGACAAAATTCGCACTTGGAAAGATAAGGTTATCGGTCAGCTGACCGGTGGTCTGGGTGGCATGGCCAAGCAGCGTAAAGTGACTGTTGTTAACGGTAAAGGCCGTTTCACTGGCGCGAACACCCTAGTAGTTGAAGGTGATGAAACCACCACTATCAATTTTGATAATGCCATCATTGCGGCGGGCTCTCGTCCAATCGAACTGCCATTTATCCCGCATGAAGACCCACGTATTTGGGACTCAACGGACGCGCTTGAGCTCAAAGAAGTACCAGAGAAATTGCTGGTAATGGGCGGTGGTATCATCGGTCTAGAAATGGGTACGGTTTATCACTCGCTAGGTTCACAAATCGACGTTGTTGAAATGTTCGATCAAGTGATCCCTGCTGCGGATAAAGACGTGGTGAAGGTCTTCACCAAGCGTATCAGCAAGAAATTTAACCTGATGCTAGAAACCAAGGTGACCGCGGTAGAAGCCAAAGAAGACGGCATCTACGTCACCATGGAAGGCAAAAAAGCGCCAGCAGAGCCTGTACGCTATGATGCCGTTCTGGTTGCCATCGGCCGTACACCAAACGGTAAGCTACTTGACGCTGGCCAAGCGGGCGTTGAAGTTGATGACCGTGGCTTTATCCGTGTTGATAAGCAAATGCGTACTAACGTGCCACATATCTATGCAATTGGCGATATCGTTGGTCAGCCAATGCTTGCGCATAAAGGTGTGCATGAAGGCCACGTTGCCGCAGAAGTCATTGCTGGTAAGAAGCACTACTTCGATCCTAAAGTGATCCCATCGATTGCTTACACTGAGCCAGAAGTGGCATGGGTCGGTAAGACCGAGAAAGAGTGTAAGGAAGAGGGCATTAACTACGAAGTGGCTACCTTCCCATGGGCCGCGTCTGGTCGTGCGATCGCGTCTGATTGTGCCGACGGTATGACTAAGATGATCTTCGATAAAGACACTCATCGCGTGATCGGTGGTGCGGTTGTTGGTACTAACGGTGGTGAACTGTTAGGCGAGATTGGCCTTGCTATCGAGATGGGTTGTGATGCCGAAGATGTCGCATTGACAGTACACGCTCACCCAACTTTGCATGAGTCTGTTGGTCTTGCCGCAGAAGTGTTTGAAGGCTCAATCACTGACCTGCCAAATCCAAAAGCAAAGAAAAAGAAATAAACCGCGCGTTTATCGTTTTCTGATTAAGCCCCGCCATGCGGGGCTTTTTTATATCTGTTAGGTACCGCTTAAGAATAAAAAAAGCGGGCCAAAGCCCGCTTCGTGCGTCAGAAGATAGCGTTTAAAGCTTAAAGCTCCCAACCAAGGTATCAAGACGTTTAGAAAGATCGCGCAGTGACTCACTGGCTTCTGCCATGGTGTTGGCGGTATCAGCGGTTTGCTGCGAGCTGTGATTAATCTCTTCAATATTTTGGTTAATGTCATTCACCACGGTGGACTGCTCCTCGGTAGCCGTCGCCACTTGGGTGTTCATATCCGAGATTTGGACAATTTGCTCGTTGATCAAATTGAGTGCTTGTGACGCCTCGTCGGAAGCATTGACCCCTTCGGCCGTCATCGCTCGGCTTTGCTCCATGGCTTGCACCGCATTGCTCGCTTCTTGTTGGAGGCGATCGATCATGGTTTGAATTTCATCGGTAGAGTCAGATGTACGACTTGCCAAACTGCGCACCTCGTCGGCAACAACCGCAAATCCGCGTCCTTGTTCGCCCGCTCGTGCCGCTTCAATCGCCGCATTGAGTGCCAGTAAATTCGTTTGCTCGGAGATACCGCGGATCACATCCAAAATGCCGCCAATCGAGTCAGTATTCTCTGCTAATGCACTGACGACCTTGGACATGTTCTCCATGTCATCGGCTAGGCGTGCAATCGTATCTCGCGCTTGGGTAACGACTTGTTGGCCACTGGCTGCACCATCAGAGGCTTGATTCGCAGCGCTGGCGGCATTGGCCGCATTCCCAGCAATCTCATTGACGGTAGCGCCCATCTCGTTAATCGCGGTCACCACCTGAACGGTACGATCTCGCTGATGTTCACTTTGCGATTGCGTGGCGCTGGCTTGTGCTGAGACCTGTTCGGCAGCGCTTCTTAGCTCACCACCCGTGGCGGCCACATCTGAGACTAGGCGGTGGATTTTTTCCACAAAGCTATTGAAACCAGACGCGAGTTGGCCAATTTCATCTTGGCTGTTGATGTCCACACGTTGGCGCAGATCGCCTTCACCTTCACCTATTTCACGGAATACATTGGCGACATATTGGATAGGCTTGGTAATGGTCGCAGCAAGCCAGATGGCGACAACAACGAACAATAGGCCGACGACGACAGAGACCATTAAAATTTGGTTGCGCGTTTGATTCAGCGGGGCATAGACTTCGTCTGCTGGGACGTCTGCGATCACAAACCAATCCATGGAAGGCACATAGCTAGAGGCGAGTAAAAGTTCATCACCATTCACTTTGGTGTCGAGTAAATTGAAGTCACCTTTGTTAAGCAGGCTACGTGCTTGAGCACCATATAAGTCGGTAAGGTTCTTCTCTCCCATTAGGCTGGTGTCGCGATGGAGCTGAACTTCGCCCTGCGCATTGACGAGAAAAACAAAGCCGGATTGCTCAATCTTGAATTGATTCAGAAATTGCGTCATGTCATCCAGTGAGCGTGAAAACCCAGCCAGGCCTGTCCCGTTAAGTTGCTGGAAGTTCACGAACAGTTTGAGATCCCCATTATCCTCTTGGAACACTTGCGCCATGGTGGCATTGCCACTGTCTAGGAAGTTATAGAACCACCCATCTTTATCGCGGGTCAGGACCCGCAAGAAGCCATTCTGATTCCAGTACTGCCCCGTCTTACGGTTCGCAATACTGGCGTCATTCAGTCCATATTGTGCTCGCAATATATTGAGTTGCTCGATGACACGCGCTTCTTCATTAGCTGTCATGTCGCTACTGATCATATCGAGCATTACAGGGTTTGAGGCTAACTGGCGTGCGGCGGATTGTAGCTGGTTGACTTCACTATCAATCGAATCGCGAAATTGGGTGAGGGTGGTTGGCAGCTCGTTCTCCAACAGCCGCTTTTCCATAATATCTCGAGCTTGGCTTAAGCTCATGTAGCTGATAATCGCCGTGGAGGCGATAACGGCTGACACAAAGGCCAAGATGAGTTTTTGTTTAATAGTGAGTTGGTTTAGCTTCATGCCCTTCTCTCTACAAGTCAATGAATACAGGGTTTGCCACGCAATAGGGTGACAAAAACTAGGATATTTTTATGGTACTAATGTCTAAGTTAGCAGAAGTGTGTGAATGGTTAACGACGTATCGGCGAGAACCCCACAAACTTAACGGAACAGTTCGGTTTTATTGATAAAAATAATACCTATTGCGCAGTTTCAACAGCAAAGGGGAATAATACCTTTCTACCGCGGATGTGAAGCTGTGAACTTGATAACATACTGATTACTGCGTCGTGGAAAAAAGCGGTGTAGAATCAGTCACAACCGCGACACATGCTGTGAGTAGTGTGAGAAGAATAGGGATTAGCGCGCTGCGTCACTAAGACCTAAGTCGTATGTTTCATAAAAGGGGTAGATTTTAATTTTAAGTTAAAAATGCTATCCTCACGCAGCGGTTACGTGCTCGAACCCTCGTCTTGCTGGAAAATTTTAATAAACTTCGCCGGATAAGCGTGATACGAGTACTAACACTTTCCAAGGATGTTGGATCACACGATCTGACCGAGAAAAGAGGAAATAGTCGTGCTTGAAGCCTACCGTAAACACGTCGAAGAACGTGCCGCTCAGGGCATTGTGCCTAAACCGCTGAACGCTGAGCAAACCGCCAGTCTGATAGAACTGTTGAAAAACCCGCCCGCTGGCGAAGAAGAAACACTGGTCTACCTACTTGAAAATCGAATTCCGCCCGGCGTGGACGAAGCGGCTTATGTGAAAGCTGGCTTTCTTGCCGCGCTCGCGAAGGGAGAAGCAAGCTCTCCGCTCATTAGTCGTGAACGCGCTACTGAGCTATTAGGGACCATGCAAGGCGGTTATAACATCGAACCGCTTATCGCACTGCTTGATGATGCCACGTTGGCACCGATTGCGGCAAAGGCCTTGTCTCAGACTCTGCTAATGTTCGACGCGTTTTATGACGTTGAAGATAAAGTGAAAGCAGGGAATACCTACGCCAAGCAAGTGATGGAATCTTGGGCTAACGCCGAGTGGTTCTTAAACAAGCCGCAAATCCCTGAAAAAGTGACGTTGACGGTGTTCAAAGTATCAGGTGAAACCAACACCGATGACTTATCGCCCGCACCCGATGCTTGGTCGCGCCCTGATATTCCGCTCCACGCGCTGGCCATGTTAAAGAACGAGCGCGAGGGCATTCAGCCGGATAAGCCCGGTGAGATTGGTCCGATTGCGCAAATGAAAGCGCTGGAAGAAAAAGGTCATCCACTGGTTTACGTGGGTGATGTAGTCGGTACGGGTTCGTCACGGAAATCAGCGACCAACTCTGTGCTGTGGTTTATGGGCAAAGATATTCCTAATGTGCCGAACAAGCGCTTTGGTGGTTTTTGTTTAGGTGGAAAAATCGCGCCGATTTTCTTCAATACCATGGAAGATGCGGGTGCGTTGCCGATTGAGCTAGATGTTAGCAAGCTCAACATGGGTGATGTGATTGACTTGTATCCGGCCGACGGCAAGGTATGTAAGCATGGCACCGACGAGGTCTTGTCTACTTTCCAACTGAAAACCGATATCTTATACGATGAAGTGCGCGCCGGGGGCCGTATTCCTCTCATCATCGGCCGTGGTTTGACCGACAAAGCGCGTGAGAGTTTAGGCCTTGAGCCTTCGGACGTATTCCGTCGTCCGCGTCCTGTTGCGGACTCTACCAAAGGGTTTACGTTGGCACAGAAAATGGTCGGTAAAGCCTGTGGTGTCGAGGGTGTCCGCCCCGGTACCTATTGCGAGCCAAAAATGACCACCGTGGGTTCACAAGATACCACGGGTCCGATGACGCGTGATGAGCTAAAAGATTTAGCCTGTTTGGGCTTCACCGCTGATCTCACTATGCAGTCATTCTGCCACACATCCGCTTATCCAAAACCTGTGGATGTCGAAACCCACCACACACTGCCGGACTTCATTATGAACCGTGGTGGTGTGTCATTGCGTCCGGGTGATGGTGTCATCCACTCATGGCTCAACCGAATGCTGCTGCCCGATACCGTGGGAACCGGCGGTGATTCACACACCCGTTTCCCGCTGGGGATCTCGTTCCCTGCCGGTTCAGGTTTGGTGGCCTTTGCGGCTGCAACCGGCGTGATGCCACTGGATATGCCAGAGTCAGTTCTGGTGCGCTTTAAAGGCGAAATGCAGCCTGGGGTCACCTTACGTGACTTAGTGCATGCCATTCCATATTTTGGTATTAAGCAAGGTCTCCTGACGGTTGAGAAATCTGGCAAAATCAACGAATTCTCAGGCCGTGTTTTGGAAATTGAAGGGGTGGAGCACCTGACTGTTGAGCAAGCCTTTGAGCTGTCGGATGCATCCGCAGAGCGTTCAGCGGCTGGCTGTACGGTCAAGCTGTCACAAGAGTCAGTGGCAGAGTACCTTGAGTCGAACATCGTGATGTTGAAGTGGATGATCGCCGAAGGCTATGGCGACCGTCGTACCATCGAACGTCGTATCCAAGCGATGGAGCAATGGCTCGCTAACCCTAGTTTGATGGAAGCGGATAAAGATGCCGAGTACGCGCATGTGCTCGAAATCGATCTGGCAGACATCAAAGAGCCGATTCTGTGCGCGCCGAACGACCCAGATGATGCCCGCACCTTGTCGGATGTTGCTGGCGATAGCGTCGATGAAGTCTTTATCGGTAGCTGTATGACCAACATTGGTCACTTCCGTGCAGCCGGTAAACTGCTGGATAAATTCGGTGGCAGTTTATCGACCCGTATGTGGGTAGCACCACCGACGAAGATGGATAGAGATCAGCTAACAGCAGAAGGCTATTACGGTATTTATGGCCGTGCTGGGGTGCGGATTGAAACGCCAGGGTGTTCATTGTGTATGGGGAACCAAGCGCGTGTGGCAGAGAAATCGACCGTATTGTCGACCTCGACCCGTAACTTCCCGAACCGTTTGGGAACCGGCGCCAATGTGTATCTTGCCTCAGCGGAGCTTTCGGCGGTAGGTGCGATCCTAGGACGTATTCCCACCAAAGAGGAATACCTCGAATACGCCGAGCAAATTAATGCCACTGCAGCAGATACCTATCGCTATCTGAACTTCCACCGTATGGACGAATACACGCAAAAAGCGGATAACGTCATTATCAAAGCCGCGGTCTAGCCGGCTTTATCTAACGCCCTCTTCGGAGGGCGTTTTTTTATCCTGATGATGCTGTTGGTCTGAATGGCTTATTGTTCACTTTGCGTGGCAATCAGGCGGGCGATATTCTCCGCTGTGCGGCGCAGATTCTCCGCCGTGTGTGCAAAAGCATGTTGTAAATCACAGGGACCTGATTGAATCGGCAAGATAGTGGTAACTCCGCGTTCGTATAAGGCTTCGCAATCGTCGCCAACGCGGCCTGCGAGTACTATCACAGGAACATCAAACTGCTTCGCGACCTGTGCCAAGGCGGCGGGCACCTTACCATGCAGCGTTTGACCATCGACTTTTCCTTCGCCGGTTACCAACCAATTGGCTTGTGCTATGTAAGGGGTGGCTTGGCTGCGTTCTAGCAAGAGCGCCACACCGGGGACCAATTGCGCTCCGAGTAAGCCCCCCAAAGTGGCACCAATTCCACCGGCCGCGCCGGCGCCTGCAAATTGTGCAATCGATTTGCCGAGCTGATAGCGACAGAGGCTGGCAAAACGATGCAGGTGTTGCTCCAGTTGACGAACCTGATCCGGTGACGCGCCTTTTTGGGGCGCAAATACAGTTGCCGCACCTTGTGGACCACATAGCGGATTATCCACATCACATGCAGCCGTTAATCGGACGCGTTTAAGTCGGGGATCGAGCTGGCTCAGATCAAGGTGCGCGAGCTTACCTAAGCCATCACCGGTTGGCGGAATGGGCGCATCCTGGCTATCGAGCAATTTTGCCCCCAAGGCGACCAAGATACCTGCGCCCGCATCTGTGGTGGCGCTGCCGCCTAAGCCGATAATAATTTCATCGACATCATGTGCGAGGGCGGCACGAATAAGCTCTCCAGTCCCTAGGCTGGTGGTGTGTAGTGGGTTGCGTTGATGGTGAGCGAGCAGGGGCAAGCCAGATGCGCTGGCCACGTCGATGATCGCGAGTCGCTGCGAAGGGACGATAACATAGCTGGCGGTGAGCGATGAAAAATCGGGACCAGTCACTCGGCAAGTGTGAAAATCGCCGCCTAATTGCTGGGCAAAACTTTGCGCCGTCCCTTCACCGCCATCGGCCATGGGAAGCAAGGTAAAATGCGCCTTGGGTAGTATACGCGCCATGCCGTCATGGATGGCTTGCGCAGCCTCGCCAGCTGAAAGGCTTTCTTTGAACGAATCAGGGGCTATCACTATATGCATCGGCTACTCCTTTCCAGACGCGACCACGTTGATGAGGCTGATATATCCTTCCTACTTGAAGCCGCAGCGGTGTTGGCTACGTTCGTTCACTCCAATCACATAGTCTATCTATGCTCATGGGGACTCACTCACTGGCTACCTACCTGCAACGCCAAGTTGTCTGGATATAGTATTTAAGTATGGCGAAGGTGGCAGTTTGATGACAGTCTCGAGTTGGCAATTGATAGAAAAACTCGGACAATAGCCGCTCATTTTGGAGGTGGATGTGGATTACGAATTTTCCCGCAATAGTTTTGATGACAGCTATCGCATTGTGTTCTCTATGGGGCATGAGGCCATGGGACGTTGGTTGCTTGATGAGTTGGGTACCGACCTGAGTGAGGTGGATGCGTGGTTAGCCACCTTTACCCAGTTGCGTCAAGAGCAGCAATGGCGAGGACACACCTTCACGCTGACGGCCAGTCCTGAAGAAGTGGTGGTGATGGCCAATGCGATGTTACAAACGCCCTCTGACGAGGCGACGGATACGTTGAGTGCTCAAGACCTACAGTTTTACGATCAAGAAAGCAGTGCTGCTTGTGGTTATGAAGACTTTCTGGCCATGCTCGAAGCGTATCGTGATTTTATTGCGCGCTACGGACGCCGTACGCGATAACCTGCCGGCGAGTGACGCTGACACTCGCCTCCTTCCTATAAGACATCCGCACGTGGCTCGCTTTGGTGCATCGTCCTCCTCGTGATGAATCTATGCGTCGAGATGGTGAATAGTTTGCACTAAAAAAGTGCAAATGTGCGCCTTCCCCCAGTTAGTTTCTGTAATGTCCTGATTTTTATCTAATTAATAGTTGGCATATCTCTTGATACTTATTGACTGATGCAAACATAAGGACTCAGGAGAAGGATATGAAACTGATTAGCGCCATTATCAAGCCTTTTAAGCTTGATGACGTCCGTGAAGCACTATCCGACGTCGGCATTGACGGCATGACAGTGTCAGAAGTGAAAGGATTTGGCCGCCAAAAAGGGCACACCGAACTGTATCGCGGCGCCGAATACCAAGTCGATTTTTTGCCGAAGGTGAAACTCGAAATCGCCGTCCAGAGCGATAGTGTTGATGCCGTGGTGGAAGCGATTTCCAAGGCGGCACAAACCGGCAAAATCGGCGACGGTAAGATTTTTGTCTTTGACCTCCAGCAAGCCGTGCGGATCCGCACTGGCGAAATGGATCTGGAAGCAATTTAATCACAGGGAGTAATCACAATGGAATTGGTCAATACGGTTACTGAGTTACGTTACGCACTCGACACCTTCTTTTTCCTTCTATCCGGTGCGTTGGTGATGTGGATGGCGGCTGGGTTTGCCATGTTAGAGGCAGGGCTAGTTCGCTCGAAAAACACCACTGAGATCCTCACCAAAAATATTTGCTTGTATGCGATTGCTTGCACCATGTATCTGTTGGTGGGCTACAACATCATGTATGTCGATAACAGTGCGGGTGGCTTTATGCCCTCGTTTGGTTCGCTGATTGGAACGCAAGCGGCCGATGCAGATCACTCTCTTGAATCGGACTTCTTTTTCCAAGTGGTGTTTGTTGCTACTGCAATGTCTGTGGTCTCGGGCGCCGTGGCAGAGCGTATGAAGCTGTGGGTATTCTTGCTGTTTTCTGTGGTGCTCACCGCGGTCATCTATCCGGTAGAGGGTTACTGGACATGGGGTGGTGGCTTCTTATCCGAAGCAGGCTTTAGCGATTTTGCTGGCTCAGGTATCGTGCATATGGCGGGCGCGTCAGCTGCATTAGCGGGGGTAATCTTACTGGGGGCACGCAAAGGAAAATACGGCAAAAACGGTCAAGTGAATCCGATTCCTGGCTCGAACCTGCCTCTAGCGACCTTGGGTACCTTTATCCTATGGTTCGGTTGGTTCGGCTTTAACGGTGGTTCACAGCTGATGGTGTCAGACTTTGAAAACGCCACGGCGGTAGGACAAATTTTCTTGAACACCAATGCGGCGGCGGCAGCCGGTGCGATTGCTGCCTTACTGGTGTGTAAAACACTATGGGGCAAAGCCGATTTGACAATGATCTTAAACGGTGCATTGGCCGGTTTGGTCGCCATTACCGCTGATCCCTTATCCCCCACGCCAGTCGCTTCGCTTATTATCGGTGCGGTATCGGGCGGCATTGTGGTGTTTAGCATCGTCGGCCTCGATAAAATTAAAATCGACGATCCAGTGGGTGCGATTTCGGTGCACGGTGTGTGTGGTTTCTTTGGCTTGATGGTCGTGCCGCTGAGCAACGCAGACGCAAGCTTTGGTGCACAATTGCTGGGGGCGGCCGTGATCTTCGCTTGGGTCTTTGGTGCGAGCTTTGTGGTGTGGTTGGTACTGAAGAAAACCATGGGCATTCGTGTTACCGAAGAAGAAGAGATGTCAGGCATGGATTTGCATGACTGCGGTATTGATGCATATCCCGAATTCGTTAGCGTGAAATAGTCACTCGTACGGCACTTAGTTAAACTCTGAAACGAAACCTTACATTTTTGATGTTGGGTTTCGTTTTTTTTTGCGTGGCAGAATATTGAGCCCAAAATCATTAGCTGTATACTAACGAAACTGAGAAACGTTATCATTTATCGTCTAATTTAAGGACTGTTACGATGAAAAAACTGCTAATCGCCTCTGCTGTTACGGCTAGCTTATTAGGAACGAGCGCCGCCTTTGCCGCTGAAGAAGTGAACGTCTACTCGTATCGTCAACCTTTTTTGATTGAGCCTATGTTCGATGCGTTTACTGAAGAGACGGGCATCAAAGTCAACGTGAAGTTTGCTAAACAAGGTATGGCGGAGAAGGTGAAGCAGGAAGGCGAATACAGTCCTGCAGATGTATTGCTGACCGTCGATATTTCTCGCCTCAAAGACTTGGTTAATCACGATGTGGTTCAGCCAGTGCAAAGCGATGTGATCGATCAAAACGTTCCTGAGCAATTCCGTGACAGTGAAGATAAGTGGGTTGCGTTAACTACTCGTGCTCGCGCCGTTTACTCATCGCGTGAGCGGGTCGGTAAACTGGGTGATGATTTTGATTATCTCGACTTGGCAAAACCTGAATGGAAAGGCAAGATTTGCACCCGTTCAGGCAAACACCCTTACAATGTGTCTTTGGTGTCTGCCATCATCGAAAATCACGGTGAAACTACCGCTAAAGAATGGCTGAAAGGGGTGAAAGCTAACTTGGCGCGTAAACCTCAAGGTAATGATCGTGCACAAGTCAAAGCGATTAAAGAAGGCTTGTGTGACGTTTCTTTGGGGAACAGCTACTACCTTGGTAAGATGCTGAACGACGAAGAACAAAAAGCGTGGGCGGAAGCGGTATATATTAACTATCCTGGCCAAAATGCGCACGGCACCCAAGTGAATGTGAGCGGCATGGCGATGGCGAAGTATGCGCCGAATAAAGAAAACGCTCTTAAACTCATGGAATTCCTAACGTCAGACAAAGCGCAGCACATGTATGCTGAAGTGAACTTTGAAGAGCCAGTGAAACCTGGCGTAGAAAAGTCTGAGCTAGTGGCATCGTGGGGCGAGTATAAGCACGATCCTATGCCGCTAGAGGCCATTGCTGATAACTACAGCAAATCAGTGAAGCTACTGGATGAAGTCCAGTTCGATCTGTAAGCCTCTACACGGGGTGCGTGGCACCCCGGTTGTCTTTCTCTGACGCCTGAATGTTGTAGGCTATGCAAGACAGATTACCCGTTATTAAAACCAGCAGTTGGGGCCTAGCCCTGCTGCTGGTTTTGCCGATCTTGGCAATCTTCTACACCGCAATCGGTGATACAGATGATATTTTCTCCCATCTGTTTGAGACCGTTTTGCCGACGTATACGCTCAATACCAGCTTATTGGTGGTGGGGGTCGTGGTTATTGCGATTGCATTAGGCGTGCCGACGGCTTGGATGCTTGCCATGTATCAAGTGCCGGGCAGCCGACATTTGCAATGGGCGATGGTACTGCCATTAGCCATGCCGGGTTATATCATCGGTTACATCTACACCGATTGGTTTGATTACGCGGGGCCGTTACAGCGCCTGCTGCGCCATTGGTTTGAGTGGCAAAGTGTCAATGATTACTGGTTTCCAGATATGCGGACCTTACCGGGGGCGTGTTTTGTGCTGGCATTGGTGCTGTACCCATATATCTACCTGCTGACTCGCGCCGCATTTATGGAGCAAAGTGTCACCTTGACGCATTCTGCGCGTCTGTTGGGATGCTCGCCACTGCAAAGTTTTCGCCGTATCTCCCTGCCTTTGGCTCGTCCAGCCATTGCCGTCGGGGCATCGCTGGTGGCAATGGAAGCGCTGGGAGATTTTGGTACGGTTAACTATTTTGCCGTGAGTACATTAACCACCGCGGTATATGATACTTGGTTGGGTTACTCAAGTTTAACGGCGGCGGCTAAGATTTCTGCCATTATGCTGGTGGCCATTTTTGTATTGATCAGTGCCGAGCGCTATGGACGACGTAAGCAAGCGCAATTTACGCCGTCATCCAGCAGTGATGCGATAGAGAAAACCCCTCTGTTCGGTTGGAAGAAAGTGGGCGTGGTTGTCTGGTGTTGGGGCTTGCTATCGCTGGCGTTTATATTGCCGCTGCTTCAACTGATCATTTATGCGTGGCACTACTATGCGCAAAATGCCATCGACGATTTTCTCACCTTTAGCTACAACAGCTTTTATACCTCCAGCCTTGCGGCTGTGGTTGCGGTCGGCATTGCATGGACCGTCAATGTGTATCGCCGCTTACGCGGTCATGGTTTGAGTGTCGCGCCCATGCGTCTCGCTTCTATGGGGTATGCGGTGCCGGGCACGGTGTTAGCGATTGGGGTGATGCTGGTATTAACTCGAGGCGATCACCTGATCAATGACATCGCCAAGGCGTATGACTGGGGACGCCCCGGTTTGGTGCTTTCTGGCACCATGTTTGCCTTGCTCACTGCCTTTGTGGTGCGTTTCAGTGCGGTCGCGATCGGCAGTATTGAGTCTAGCATGGCAAAAATACCGCCATCACTCGACATGGCGGCGCGTACTATGGGATGCACGACCAGCGGCGTGATTCGTCGTGTTCATCTCCCCTTAATTCGTCGGGGGACTTTAATTGCGATGCTGTTGGTCTTTATCGAGTCGATGAAAGAGTTGAATGCGGCGATTTTACTGCGTCCGTTTAACTTCGAAACCCTTGCTACCTACGTGTACAACTTTACCTCGGATGAGCACCTCGAATATGCGGCCTTACCTGCCATTTTGCTGGTGGCGGTAGGGCTGATACCGCTTATTTTGATTAACCGTTCGCTGGAGCAGAAATACCAATGAAGTGCGCCCTGTCGATAGAAAACCTGACCTGCAGTTATAACGGCACGCCAGTGCTCAAAGATCTGTCTTTGCAAGTCGCGCCGGGTGAGATTGTGTGTTTGCTCGGCGCCAGCGGCTGTGGCAAAACCACCTTGCTAAAAGCCATGGCTGGGTTAATCCCTCTGAGCGCGGGCACGCTGTCGATTGGGTGTAACATCATGGAAGATGGCCAGTATTCGGTGCCGCCTGAGCAGCGCAATATTGGTATGATTTTTCAAGATTATGCGTTGTTTCCACACTTGACCGTCGCTGAGAATATCGGTTTTGGTCTCACCTCACTAGTCGCGTCTGTGCGTAATGAAAAAGTGGCTGATATGCTCAAGCTCGTGCGCCTTGAAGGACTGGGCGAGCGCTATCCGCACCAGTTATCCGGTGGTCAACAACAACGAGTTGCGATTGCGCGTGCGCTGGCTTATGAGCCTGATCTATTGCTGTTGGACGAGCCGTTTTCCAATATTGATACTCAAGTGCGTCATGACTTGATTGAAGAGATCCGCCGGATCTTTAAATCACAGGGTGTGACGGCGATTTTGGTCACGCATAGTCGGGAGGAAGCCTTTGCGTTTGCGGACAAATTAGCGGTGATGAACCAAGGGATTATCGAGCAATTTGGGGATACGACTGAGGTGTATTACCAGCCGAAAAGCCGATTTGTGGCCGATTTCTTGGGACAAGGCTCTTATGTTCCAGTGACTGTGTCGGCGCAAGATCAAATGCAGACGCCGCTGGGACCTTGGCCGCGGCCAGTGCATTGTCACCCCGGTCCACATTGGTGGTTGCTTCGCCCGCAATTTTTGAGTATCCGAGCGGATGCGCAAGGCGAGGGGCAGGTATTGTCTCAGCAATTTATGGGTGACAGCAGCCGTTACACCATTGATATTCACGGTCAAAAATTGTCGGTGCATGCACGAGAGCCATTATCGGTGGGGGATACGGTAAGTCTCACTATTCGCCCTCATGAGCCGGTGTTATTTAACGATGGACCCAGCTTTATTGATGCTTAAACGAAAAAAGCCAACCGTGAGGTTGGCTTTTCGTCATCGGCGCGCAATTTAAGCGCCTTGCTGACACAGTACATCGATGTACTTTTGTGCCATTTCGCTCAATGCTGCTTTATCGGGTTGCTGGTGCGCTTGTAAAAACAACACATAGCAAATCCCTGCAAGCATGCTCGCCAGCTCGCGAGGTTGGTGACGGTGAGTGAGTTCACCTTGCGCCATGCCTCGCTCAAACACGTGCACAAATTGCTCGACGGCATCGCGGCTGCCTTTTACAAAGCGTGGCCAAATGTCTTCGCGAATCGATGTACTCCATTCAAACCAGACTTTCATCCATGCTTTGTCTTCCAATGCGGTATCGATAATCTGCGAGGTAATGCAGTTAAGCGATGCACGCATTGATTGGCTATCGCGGGTGCAATCATTGATTAACGCAATGAAATGCTTTTCTGTTTGGGCCAAAATTTCCTCGACCAGATCTTCACGGGTCGGGAAGTAATTGAAGACGGTTGCCACAGAGACATTCGCCATATCAGCAATATCAGCGTGACCGGCACGACCGATTCCCCGTTTTGCAAACACATCCAAACCACAAGTTAACAACTGCTCTTTGCGTCTCTCTGGTGACAGTCGCGTCCTTGTTCTTTCATTTGATTGAGCCATCCTAAAACCTGCCAACTTATATTTAGTTTGTACAAATTAATTATTGTTTGTGCTAATAATTTTCTTAATTAGCGGGTTGAGTTTATACCAGCTTTCTGTGGCGTGACAACGGCTGGAAGGCCGATCTGGGCCGTAAATCGGTAATTTTGTCTGCAAAAAAAGTCATCTATTAATAAAAACACAGGCAGGGATTATTTTTTCTTATCAATCAGTGTGATAGTTAACTAGTGTAAGGGTACAAGCTAAGGTCAATCGGTGGAATTGGGATCCGCAATCGATTTAGTGCTAGACTATGCCACCTTTGTTATTGACCCCCGCAAACGTGGGGACAAACCATCGGGGCAGATATGAAACACACCGTTGAAGTGATGATTTCAGAACAGGACGTACAGGCGCGAGTAAAAGCCCTGGGCGCCGAGATCAACGAGCATTATAAAGACTCAAAAGACCTAGTATTGGTTGGATTGTTGCGAGGCTCGTTCGTCTTTATGGCTGACTTATGTCGTGCCATTGACTTGCCACACTCGGTCGATTTTATGACCGCATCAAGTTATGGCAATAGCATGGAAAGCACACGTGACGTGCGCATCCTCAAAGACTTAGATGATGATATCAAAGGAAAAGACATTCTTTTGGTAGAAGACATCATTGATACGGGTAATACGCTTAGCAAAGTGTGCGAAATTCTATCGCTAAGAGAGCCCAATTCCGTGCGTATTTGTACCCTACTTGATAAGCCAGAACGTCGTGAAGTGGATGTGAAAGTCGATTGGCTTGGCTTTACTATCCCAGACGAGTTTGTGGTTGGCGTAGGGATTGATTACGCGCAGAAATACCGCCACTTGCCATTTATCGGTAAAGTGGTACCGCTCGATTAATCGTGACGGTATTCTCTGAGCGCTGAGCCTCTTTGGCTGTCAGGCGATGATAAGCCATAAAAAACCGAGCAGACGCTCGGTTTTTTTGTCTCCATAGCGAGTTAATAGGCACCTTCTCGCTCGGGGGCCGGCGCGCGCTGATAATGCGCGGGAGACAATCCCAGCATTTCTTGTAGACAAGATGCCACCGCGACCGATGACCAAGTGCCAGTGAGTACGCCAACAAAGAGCGTCAGCGCAAAGCCGTACAAGGCATCGCCACCTAATACCAACAAACATCCGATGGTAAATAGTGTGGTGCCGGCGGTGATCAAGGTGCGCGAGAAAGTCTCACAGACCGCAATATTGGTGCTGATATACACACATTGATTTGGTTTAGCTCTGAGCACATCGCGCAGCCGATCGCCGATCACAATCGAGTCATTGAGCGAGTAACCAATAACGGCGAGAAGGCCGGCAATAACATTGAGATCCATCGGCACAGCCAGTATCGCTAGCAGGCCCAAGGTGAGGATCACATCGTGCACCAACGCCCCTACTGCCGCCAAGGCAAGGCGCCATTCAAAACGAATAGCCAAGTAAAGCATGATAGCCAACGAAGCAACCAGCAGAGCCAATCCCCCTTGTTCAAATAGCACCTGACCCACTTGAGGGCCGACGACGTTCGCTTGAACCAAGTTAACGGGCATGGCGAGCGCGCTGCTGATTTGTGCGATGACCTGTTGCGGATCTTGCCATTGAGACGCATGAGGTAAAATGAGCTGCCACTGGCCATGAGTGGTGCTTGGCGTGAGTGTTGCCAACTCGCCAAATTGATTGTGCAGGGCAGCGATCAGCGTATCACTGCCAGCTAAGCTGGGTAGGGCGAAATCAATCACGATACCGCCAGTAAAGTCGATGCCCAAGTTTAGGCCATAATACGCGATCGCCCAGAGACTGATCACGGTGAGCAATCCCGAGAGCGCGAAGCTGGTATAGCGGACTTGTGTAAGTTTCATGACTGTAGCTCCTTAAATAGTCACGGCGCGGCGGCGGTCGCGTCCCCAAATTGGGTTGATGATAGCTCGCGTGCCGACAATGCCGCTGATCATACTGGCGCATAATCCCAGAATTAGCGTGGTGGCAAACCCTTGTAATGGACCTGAGCCGACCGCATACAAACAGACCGCTGAAATTAAGGTGGTGATATTGGCGTCAAAGATGGTGCTAAAGGCCGCTCGATAACCTGTATCAATGGCATTGGCTAGGCTTGCGCCAGCACGTAAGCGATCGCGAATACGCTCAAAGATAAGCACATTAGTATCGACCGCCATGCCCACGGTTAACACTAAGCCAGCGATGCCCGGTAGGGTCAACACGGCGCCGGGCAGCAGCGCGAGTAGGCCGACTTGCATCATCAAGTTGGCAACCAGTGAGACAATCGCGACCCAGCCGAAGCGGCGATACCAAAGCATCATAAAGATAGCCATACCTATCATGCCAACGGCCAGTGCAGAAAATCCTGCCTTGATATTATCGGCGCCCAAGGTCGGACCAATCGCGCGTTCTTCGACGATTTTAATTGGCGCGGTGAGTGCGCCAGCGCGCAGCAACATCGAGAGGTTACGGGCTTCTTCTGGGCTCGACAGGCCCGTGATCCGGAATCGATCGCTGAGCGCACTTTGAATTGTCGCGACGTTGATCACCCGTTCATTGGCAACCAGATCACCCTGCTCATTGGCTTGATACTCACGGTACACAGTGGCCATGGGATCGCCCAAGTGACGTCGGGTAAAGGCCAACATGGTCTCGCCACCGGGGCCATCCAAGCGAATATCAACTTGTGGACGACGCATTTCATCAACGCTGGTACGCGCATCAATAATGTGTTCCCCGCCCAAAATGGCGTGACGTGCTAACGGCACCACATTGTGCTGCGCGTCATACAGGCGTTTCGGGCTTGTGGCATCGAGGGCATAGAACGCGAGTGAGGCTGTCGCGCCAATGACATTTTTGGCTTGCTTAGGATCGTGCACCCCGGGCAGTTCGATACGAATATAGTCTTTACCCTGACGTTGTACACTCGCCTCAGCCACGCCTAAGGCGTCGATACGTTTGCGCAGAATATCGATATTCTGACGCACAGCTTGATGGCTCATCGCGTCTTGCTCGGTATCTGTCATCTGCCAGCCATTTGCGGCGCTATTGAATCGCCATTGCGGATAATGCTCGGTAAACCAAGCGCTGGCTTTGCTGCGATCGCTGGCACTGAGCATCGGCAATTGCACCGTGGTGTTATCTTTGGTGTTGACCGTGGCGTTAGCGGGTAAGTGCTGACTGTCTAACCAAAGGTTGAGGCCTTGCACTAACGCCTCGGCTTGATGAGCGAGTGCTTGGTCGGTATCAACCCAAAGTAACAACTGTACACCGCCACGCAGATCGAGCCCTAGTTTTACCGGCTCGGCGCCGAGGCGCGACAGCCATGTGGGTGCTGCGGATAAATAATCGAGGGTGATTTCCGCGTCGGGTCCTAGAGTGCCTTTTAATTGCTGTTGTACGTTCTGTTGCTGGCTAATATCGGGCGTGATTAAGGTAACCGTCCCTTGCGAGTCATAACGCACTTCACTCACGGCCTCAGGATGGGCTTTAAGCCAGTTTTGTAGTCCCTGATGCGAGTGATGCGACACGCTCACCACTGGGTGGTCGCCAAAAAAGCTTGGTAACGCCTGCACGGTCAGGACGATCAACATCAGGACTAATGCGGCGTAGTGCCATAAAGAATAGCGATTAACGGGGGATAATTTATTCATTCGTTCTCCTTGGCTGTGCATCACGCACAGCAAAACCTAATACCAAGCGCCAGCTCGATATTGTGATTGGGGGAAAGGCGCGACGGCCTTTAGGAAAGCGAACGATTAACGCGAATGAATAAAGCGATATTGCAGGTTGTGTTCTCGCCAGCCACCAAGACGGGGGAGCGAAAAAGCAAGATACTGGCGTGGCAGGCACACCCCAAGTGCGCACAAAAAGGCAATCAGGTGCCAAGCAAGGCGAATGTGCGGGGGAGGAAGAATCGCGACTAAATGTGGCGGTTGGGTATCGTCATCAGGCAATGCCGCAGGCAAGGCAACACTGGCTCTCGCGGTAGAAACGAGCGCCGGAGTTTGCTGAAGGGCATGGACTTGGCTGCTGGAGCGAAACGGTGAAACCTGTGCTTGCGCTGCCACATTGACCAGCACCGCAAACAGCATCATGCCCGCCATCAGCCACATGGTGAGCGGAGAGCGGTGCATTGTTGATGATGAAGCGTGCGCGATCGGAGTCATGGCGGTGTTGTACGACGATTAAGTCGCGATCACAAGTGTGACTGTGTCAGCACTGTGTCAATTCTCACAACAAACCGGCGCGGCAGAGTCGGGCACTAGATGACTCATCGCCGCTTGGTAGTTCACTTCCAGCGACTCGCGGCTATCTGCGGTCATGCCTAAATCGCGCAAAATACCGTCGGTGGTGTTGTAGAACCAACCATGTACTTTCACGTCTTGGCCGCGCTCCCAGGCCGCACGCAAAATGGTGGAATTGCCCAAATGATACACTTGCTCAGCCACATTAATTTCGCACAGGCGATTACCGCGTTCTTGGGGTGGCAGGCTGCCGAGATAATGTTTGTGTTTGAGGTACAAATCGCGAATATGGAGTAACCAGTTATTGATCAGACCAAGCTCTGGGTTATCAATAGCCGCGTGGACACCGCCACATCCATAATGCCCACAGACAATAATGTGCTTGATCTGTAGGACATCGACGGCGTACTGCACCACGGATAAACAATTGAGATCGGTGTGAATCACTTGATTGGCGACATTGCGGTGAACAAACAACTCACCCGAGTCTAATCCTGTCAGGCGCTCGGCGGGTACGCGGCTATCAGCACAGCCAATCCAGAGGTATTCAGGATGTTGTTCTTGGGCCAAGTTGGCAAAAAACTGGGGGTTACTGTCGCGAATATCTTGCGACCATGCTTTGTTGTTAGCAAATAAAGCTTTGATTTTGGCCATGGGCAACGTGTCTTTTGGCAAACATATCAATTGCCACTATACCTCACTGTTACGCCGTGAAATATACTGAGATCAATATTCACATCTTTTTACATTTATGACGCTCGAGGGATCACGCTGTTAACGGTGCGATCGACTGCTCGGATAGGTTAATGCGAGAAAATTCGTATACTGTCCGCTCCATGATGATCTTAACCGCAGTAGAGGTAGTGCGTGTTTGATAAAGGACGATTTGCACAACTGTCATTAAAGGGCGATCTATTCGGCGGCGTGACGACTGCTATTATTTCATTGCCTTTGGCGTTAGCCTTTGGTGTCGCCTCAGGCGCCGGTGCAGAAGCTGGACTTTGGGGAGCCATCTTAGTTGGGCTTTTTGCATCGCTGTTTGGTGGCTCGTCCACCCTGATCTCAGAGCCGACCGGCCCGATGACGGTGATCATGACGGCGGTATTAACTGCCATGATGGCGCGCTACCCGGAAGGCGGCTTGGCAATGGGCTTTACCGTGGTGATGATGGCCGGCGCGTTCCAAGTACTGATTGGCAGTTTGCGCTTGGGTAAGTACGTGACCTTAATGCCCTACAGTGTTGTTTCTGGGTTTATGTCGGGTATTGGCGTGATATTGATTCTGCTCCAACTTGCGCCGTTATTAGGGCAAGCTGCGCCATCGGGTGGTGTCCTCGGTACCTTAAAAGCCTTGCCGGATTTACTGGTTAATGCCGACATTAAAGAAGTCTTTCTCGGCGCGCTCACGCTGGGGATTTTGTTTTACTTTCCCGCTAAGTACCGCCGTTTCATTCCCGCGCAACTGGTGGCACTTGTCAGTATTACCTTGGTGTCGGTGGTACTCTTTGATACGGACAGCATTCGTCGAATTGGTGAGATCCCAACCGGCCTGCCGTCGCTCGTGATCCCTCATATCACCCCCGAGCATTTTACCGCTATGGTCATTGATGCACTGGTACTCGGGACGCTCGGCTGTATTGATACCCTGTTAACCGCCGTGATTGCGGACTCGCTGACCAGACAAGAGCATGACTCGGATCGTGAGCTGCGCGGACAAGGCATTGCCAATATGATCGCAGGGCTATTTGGCGCCTTGCCCGGCGCAGGGGCTACCATGGGCACTGTAGTCAATGTCCAAGTGGGGGCGCGTTCGCCGCTATCGGGCATTTTGCGGGCGCTTATTCTGGCTGCGGTGGTGTTGGTGGCCGGCGCGTTGACCGCGCCCATCCCGATGGCAGTATTGGCGGGCATCGCCTTGTATGTTGGCTTTAATATCTTAGATTGGAGCTTTTTGCATCGCGCCCACAAAATCAGTTTGCAGCAGACGGGGATCATGTATGGCGTGATGGCACTGACTGTGTTCGTTGACTTAATCGTGGCGGTGGGATTAGGGGTCTTTATCGCTAACTTACTGGTAATAGAACGACTCAGTCGCGAGCAAGCGAAACAAGTGCGCGCAATCAGTGATGCCGAGGATGACGAGGTACCGCTGAATGATGAGGAGCGTGCCCTTTTAGATGCCAGTAATGGACAAGTACTGTTCTTCTATTTATCCGGGCCCATGATTTTCAGCGTCTCTAAAGCCATTGCGCGTCAACATGCGCATATCAATGAGTTCCGTGTGATGATTTTGGACTTAAGTGATGTGCCTATGCTGGATATGACCGTTGGGCTGGCGCTCGAAAACGCGATTAAAGATGCACGAGAAGCGAACTGTACGGTGTTTTTACTGTGCCCGCATGACGAAACGCGTGAGCAATTGCAGCGCTTACACATAGGTGATTGGGTCCGTGATGCACACATTTTCACCACACGTAAGCCGGCGCTTGAAGCGGCCAACCGATTAGTTGAAGTGATGCCATAACCTTATAGCGCGACGTGACCTTGCGGGTGATGTCGCGCTTTTCGCTCTTTTTTAGCGTTGCTAAGTTTTTGGCAAACCTTATTTTACAACGCTTTTATTTTAAATTTGCCACATTTCTACGCATTTCGAATCATTTGCTTGAAACTTGACCACGTGTTTTCCTACCTGATTTGATCTTACACACATTCCTATATACTGGCGCCCGCGCACCGGGTGAGTCCCGTGCCAGTGAGTAAAGCCGTCATGGCCGTGAAACTGCATACGACTTGAAAGGATCAAAGGTTTTGAAATTCGAACGATTCAAAAACTGGACCCTCAAAGGGGACCTGTTTGGGGGCGTCACCACGGCGGTTATCTCTTTGCCCCTCTCGCTGGCGTTCGGGGTAGCGTCAGGGGCGGGGGCGGAAGCCGGAATGTGGGGCGCCATTTTAGTGGGCTTGTTTGCTGCTTTATTTGGTGGCTCTTCAACGCTTATCTCTGAGCCAACTGGGCCGATGACGGTGATTATGACCGCGGTGCTCACTACCATGGTGTCGCGCTATCCTGAGGGCGGCATGGCAATGGGCTTTACCGTGGTGATGATGGCGGGCCTGTTCCAAGTGATATTGGGAACGCTCAAGCTGGGCAAGTACGTGACCTTAATGCCCTACAGCGTGATCTCCGGTTTTATGTCGGGGATTGGCGTTATCCTGATTATTCTCCAACTGCCACCCTTACTGGGCCAAGCCACGCCTGATGGCGGGGTGTTAGGCACGCTCAAAAGTCTTCCCGATCTGATCGCTCACACTCAGCAAAGCGAATTACTGTTGGGACTGGTGACATTGGGTATTTTGTTCTCCTTTCCACAGCGTTATCGGCGCTATATGCCGGTGCAGCTGGTTGCGCTCGTTGTGGTCACCTTACTGTCGATTGCATGGTTTGATTTGGCGGCGATTCGCCGGATTGGTGAGATCCCAACCGGGCTGCCAACCTTGGTGTTGCCTCAATTTAACAGTGAAATGCTCACCACCATGATGGTCGATGCCTTGGTTCTCGGGACCTTAGGCTGTATTGATACCTTATTGTCAGCGGTGATTGCCGATTCACTCACTCGCGAGGAACATGACTCGGACAAAGAGTTACGCGGCCAAGGGTTAGCGAATATGGTTGCTGGGTTATTCGGCGCGTTACCAGGGGCTGGCGGTACCATGGGGACGGTCGTCAATGTGCAGGTCGGGGGACGCTCACCGTTGTCGGCCATTATCCGTGCACTCTTGCTCGCGGCGGTCATCTTAGTCGCCGGCTTTCTGACTGAGCCCATTCCGATGGCGGTATTGGCGGGTATCGCTATTTATGTCGGTTTTAATATTCTTGACCGCACCTTCATCCAACGTGCGCATAAAGTCAGTTTGCATCAAACCGTGATCATGTATGGTGTGATGGTGCTGACCGTACTGGTGGACTTGATTGTCGCAGTCGGCGTTGGGGTGTTTATCGCCAATATTATCGCGATTGAACACCTGAGCCGGGAGCAAGAAAAGCAAGTGAAAGCGATCAGTGATGCTGATGAGGACGATGTGCCGCTTAACGATATGGAGCGTGCCTTATTAGACAGCGCGAACGGAAAAGTGTTGTTTTTCTACCTCTCAGGCCCAATGATATTCAGTGTCTCAAAAGCGATTGCACGTCAACATAGCAAAATTGAGGAATTTGATGTCATGATCCTCGACCTTAGCGACGTGCCCATGATTGATATGACTGTCGGTCTCGCGCTGGAAAATGCCATCAAAGATGCGTTAGACGTCAATTGCCAAGTCTTTTTGCTCTGTCCCCACCAAAAAACGCGGGACCAATTGGAGCGCTTGCATGTAAAAAATTGGCTCACTGACGATCACACCTTTGATAGCCGTTATGACGCATTACGCGCCGCGCACAAAGTGACCGAAGTTATGGCTTAAACGTAACGGGAGCTTATGAAAGCAATCGAAATTAAGGACCTGGTGAAAACGTACGGGTCCAATGTCAAGGCGCTTAAAGGGGTATCGCTCTCCGTGGAGGAGGGCGATTTTTATGCGCTATTGGGGCCTAATGGGGCGGGAAAATCGACCACCATTGGCATCTTGAGCTCACTGGTCAACAAGACCCAAGGTCAGGTGAGCATTTTTGGCTACGACTTAGACACGCAAAAGGTGGAAGCCAAAAAGCAAATTGGCCTTGTGCCGCAAGAGTTTAACTTTAACCAGTTTGAAAAAGTGCAGCAGATTGTGGTGAACCAAGCTGGATACTACGGTGTGCCGCGTGCTCAGGCCAAAGAGCGTGCGAAAAAATACCTCTCTCAGCTCGACTTGTGGGATAAACGCCATGAGCCGGCACGGAACTTATCGGGTGGGATGAAGCGTCGTTTGATGATCGCCCGCGCGTTAATGCACGAGCCTCGCCTATTGATCTTGGACGAGCCGACAGCTGGGGTGGATATCGAACTGCGTCGCTCGATGTGGGACTTTCTCAGTGAGATAAACCGCCAAGGGATCACCATTATTTTGACCACCCACTATCTCGAAGAAGCGGAGATGCTGTGTCGAAACATCGGTATCATCAATCGGGGTGAGCTGGTGGAAGACACGTCCATGAAAGCACTGCTTGCCAAGTTGGACGCGGAAACCTTCATTCTTGATTTGCAGCCTGGACATAAGCTCAGCACCTTAGAGGGCGTGAATTGGCAAAAAACCGACACTAACACCCTTGAAGTGGAGGTGAATAAATCAGTCGGGCTGACGCCGGTATTTGAACAGTTGTCGCAACAAGGTGTGCAAGTGCTGTCGATGCGAAACAAGGCGAATCGTCTTGAGGAGTTGTTTGTCACCTTGATTCAGCAAAATGGGGAGGGCCACGCATGAATGCCTTGTATTGGGTCGCTTTTCGTACCCTGATCCACAAAGAAGTGGTCCGCTTTACGCGTATTTGGGTACAGACCTTGGTGCCACCAGCGATTACCATGAGCCTCTATTTTATTATTTTCGGTAACCTGATTGGCTCTCGAATTGGTGAAATGGAAGGTTTCACCTACATGGAGTACATCGTGCCCGGGCTTATCATGATGTCGGTGATCACCAACTCTTACTCGAATGTGGCATCGTCCTTCTTTAGTGCCAAGTTCCAACATAATATTGAGGAGTTGTTGGTCGCGCCGATTCCAAACTACGTGATCATTGCCGGCTACATTGGTGGTGGCATGTGTCGCGGCTTGGCTGTGGGGGCCTTGGTGACCATGACGTCGCTCTTTTTTGTCGACTTGCAAATCGCGCACCCTCTGATTGTTATTACGACCGTGGTGCTGACGTCGGCGGTGTTTGCGCTGGGGGGATTAATCAATGCTATCTTCGCCAAAACCTTCGACGATATAAGCTTGATCCCAACCTTTGTCCTCACGCCATTGACCTATTTAGGCGGGGTCTTTTACTCGCTATCACTGTTACCAGAGTTTTGGCAGGGCGTGTCCAAACTGAACCCTATTGTGTATATGGTTAACGCCTTCCGTTACGGCTTTTTGGGTGTCTCGGATGTGGGAATTACCACCTCGTTTGGCGTCTTACTGCTGTTTATTGCGGGGCTGTATGCCTTGGCATGGGGATTAATTTCTCGAGGCACCGGATTGCGCAGCTAAGCGAGGGTTAATCCATGGCTAAGATGAAGCTATCTGATTGATCGTTAAAAAAGCCCCAGCAATCCAAGCTGGGGCTTTTAGGTTTTGTCAGTTAAACAAGCCTTTCAGCCATCCGACTGGGTCTGGTTTATCACACCGTTTCGCCAACTCACCATTCGGATCCCACATAGGGAGTTTTTGGTTACCGTAACAGTCCAGTTGATAGCGACTCGCGTTATGTTGCACCGTGACGGTGGTGACTTGTGCAGGCCACGCGACGCTGAGGTTGCTCGCACCGCGGCGCGTGAGGTAATCGTCATAGACACGCAACGCCCCTGATGCACCGGTCAGTCCCGTTGATTGGTTGTCATCGCGGCCCAACCAAATAGTGGTGACTTCCTTATCATCCATGCCAACAAACCAGCTATCACGGTTGTCGTCGGTTGTACCTGTCTTACCGGCGAGCGCAAACTGGCCATGATGTTGCTGCAAGTAGCGGCCCGTTCCTTGTTGAACGACTTGTTTCATCGCATATAAGGTTAACCAACCGGCTTGCTCTGGTACCACACGCTCTGCTTTGGGCCAGTTGCGATAAAGACTATGGCCTTCTTTGGTGGTCACAGCCCGCAGTGCGGTGAGAGGCGCGCGCTGACCAGCACTGCCGAGGGTTTGATACATCTGAGTAACGTCAAACGGACTCATGCTAAATGTACCAAGCAGCACGGATGGCACGCGTGGAATGGCATCAGTATTCGCACCCAGCTTGCCGAAGGTGTCAATCACTTCACCTAAGCCCAGTTGCATGCCGAGATTCACCGTGGGCACGTTATACGACTTGGCCAGTGCCGTGAGCAAAGACACACTGCCTCGGTATTGACGGTCATAGTTCCGCGGTTGCCAACTGCTGCCTTGACTGCCCTCAAGACGAATGGGTTTGTCGTCAATGTCGCTGGTAAGCTGAAAACGGGTCGGATGGCTTAATGCCGCAAGATACACCGCCGGTTTGGCCAATGACCCAATTGGGCGTTTTGCGTTCAGGGCGCGGTTAAATCCGGCGAAACCGGGCTTTGCGCCGCCGACCATGGCGCGAACTTCGCCACTGCGACGGTCGGCAATCACTGCTGCGGCTTCCAGTTGGTTACCGGCCCGTCCTTTTAATGCTTTGACCTTAGTGGTCACCGCGCGTTCGATGGCCTGTTGAGAGACAGGATCGAGGGTGGTGAATATGCGCAGGCCAGCACCAGCAGCGTATTTGTCGCCGACCTTTTGACGAATTTCTTCTTTGAGCTGATCAAAGTAAGCCGGTTGGGGGCGTGCCAGCGAGGGCGTGTTTTGAATATCTAGCGGGCGGCTGGCGGCCGCATCATAGTCTGAGCTGGTGAGTAGGTTTTGCTCCATCATTAACCGTAAAACGAGATCGCGACGAGTTTTCGCGCGCTCAGGATGACGGAAGGGGTTGTAATAAGACGGCCCCTTGACCATGCCAACCAACAACGCAAGTTGGTCAACGCGCAGCTCGTTGATGGGACGTCCAAAGTAGAGTCTGGCGCCCAATGGAAATCCATGCACAGGTTCACCGCGGTTTTGACCGAGATACACTTCATTGAGGTAAGCCTCGAGGATTTTGTCTTTGCTGTAGCGAAAATCGAGCAACAGTGCCATGTAGGCCTCTTGGACTTTTCGCCACAAGGTGCGGTCACGGGTTAGGAACAGGTTTTTGGCGAGCTGTTGGGTGAGGGTTGAGCCACCTTGTACAGTGCGACCTGCACGAATATTGGCCACCAAGGCTCGCAATATCCCCGTTGGAGAGACCCCCTCGTGGTGGTAAAAGTCGCGGTCTTCGGTTGTGATCAGGGCTTCTACCAGAAATTCAGGAAAGCGCTCCCGGGGTAAAAATAAACGCTGTTCGTGGATCCCAGACTCCATCATCCCCAATAACTTGGGTTCGATACGCAACAGCCCTAGCGGTTGGTTGCTGCTTACCTCGGTGATTTTGGTCACTTGGTTGCCGTTAAAGCTTAGCATGGCGTGCCGAGCGGTGGCCGGACCGTCTTCAAAGTCGAACGGACGGCGGATGATTTCTAACCGTGTCTGCGACGCTGAGTATTCACCGGGGCGCTTGGGGGTACGCACTTTTTGGTAGTTGAGTGCATCTAGCTGCTGGCGCAACTGAACCAAGGAAAAATCGCTCCCCGGTGACAGGCTAATCACACGGCCATAGACAACGCCCGGGAGCTGCCAAATTTGACCACTAAATTTGTCTTGGATTTTGCCATCTAAGTAAATACCGAGGATAACGATAGCCGCTATACCGACCAAACTGCATTTAAAGCCGAAGGTAAGCAAGCGCTTGGTCCAGCTTGGCTTGGCGGTCGCTTTTTTCGTCCGACGGGTCGGCGCGGTGCGTTTCTTAGTGCTTGTGCGTGTTTTTTTATTAGCCATACAATCGGTTAACTCTGGTTAAAATGGCGTTTCGTTTTGCGTGTGGGCACATGATTGGCTGGGTCATCCGGCCAAAGGTGTTTAGGGTAGCGTCCCTTCATTTCTTTTTGCACCTCTTTATAGGCCCCTTGCCAAAAGCCCGCTAAGTCTTGGGTTATTTGTAACGGTCGCCCGGCAGGGGACAAGAGTTCTAGCTGGACCGCTACCTTACCATTGGCAAGCGTCGGTGTTTGCGCTTGTCCGTACATCTCTTGCATCTTCACCGCCAAAACCGGTGCCTTGTTAGGCTCGTAGCGTAATCGATAGCGAGAGCCAGTCGGCACCGTTAGGTGAGTGGGTAGGGCGGCGTTAAGCTGTTGCGTCGTCTCATACCCAAACCAAGCTTCGAGTACTGGTTTTAGATCTAACTGTTTAAGTGCTTGCCAACGCGATAGGCCGTGCATAAACGGCGCAAGCCATGTATCGAGGGTGTTAAGCAAGTCCGCATCGCTTAAAGGCGGTAACCTAATGTCGAGTCCCCACGCCTGTGCGCAGCGCGCCCGTGTGAGTAAGGACTGACTTTCTGGCTGCCAATTCAATGCCTGAAGGCCTTTTTGACGAACCGCATCAAGTAACCCTTGCACTTTCTGCTCCGCGGTAAGCGTATCAAGCGGTTGGCGGCTAAACACCAGCTCTCCCAAACACTGCTGTTTTTCTGCACGTAGCGTGCCACGCTGTTCATCCCACGCGATCACTTCTCGGTGTGTAAACAGATCGGGACGAGCCTCACTCAAGGTCGTCAGGGATAACGCAATGGCGCAGTAGGCCCGGCTATCGCTACGCTCACTGGCCATTACATCACAGATCACCAGCGTGTCGGCATGGCTCAGGGGATCCTGGCTGTCGAGTGTGACGCCGTGACCATTTGCCATCACAAAGCGCCCCGATTGCCCACGTGATTGCGCAATGCGATCGGGCCAAACGAAAGCGGCCAATAACGGCAATGCCTGCTCATCGAGTGTATGGGTCAAACGGATGCCAAGTACGTGAGCCAGCGACTTGGCCCGTGACTGGTGCTCTCGCGATGACATCGCGGCGCGCACCTGATCGATAAGCGATAATGATCCGTTTCCTCTGACCGGTTTATCCACCCAAGCGGCTAACCAGCAAGCGGTCGATTGCACTGATGTGGCGGCCGTTTCCACGCGTGCGAGCATTGCTGCAGCGCGAGGTTGGGCGGCCAATTGGCTAGCCCGTTGCCCGAGCGCGGTGAATGTCTGTCGTGTATCCGTCAGGCCTAATTGTGTCAGTCTTTGGCAGGCAGCTTGCCAATGTTTCGCGGGGGGCGCGTCAAGCCAGTGTAAATCTTGGACGTCACAGCCCCATTGGATCACATTCAGGGCCAAGTCGGTTAAGTCTTCACGCAGAATCGGTGCATCAGGGGCCGCAGGCAGGCGCTGGAATTGCTCCTCACTATAAAGACGTAAGCAATGTCCCTCGCTGAGTCGTCCGGCCCGTCCAGCACGCTGAACTGCAGAGCTGCGCGCAATATGCCGAGTGACGAGCTTATCGATACCCGTCTGCGCGTGGTGGGTCACCAAACGCTCAAGACCCGAATCAATGACCAGCTGGACCCCATCAATCGTCAAACTGGTTTCTGCAATATTGGTAGTCAGTACCAACTTTCTCCTTCCCTTGGGTGCAGGTGCGATAGCCGCTTGCTGCGCTGAAAAGTCGAGGCTACCGTGAAGCAGATGTAAATCCATGTCGTCGGGGAGCGTGTTTTGTAGCGCTTGATGGACGCGGCGTATTGCCTGCATCCCGGGCAAAAACATCAGTGCCGAGCCTGAGTGTTGTCGGATAAAGTCGAGACTAGCGCGTGCCACCGCACTTTCCCACTGGTCACGGCGAGCGATTGGCTGATAGTGATAGTGAATTGGAAAGCTGCGCCCTTCGGTAGCGAGTACCAATGCGTCAGGCAGACATTGACATAAGGCGTGATTGTCTAAGGTCGCTGACATCACAATTAAACGTAAGTCTTCGCGCAGGCCCGCTTGGCTGTCGAGACTTAGGGCCAGCGCTAGATCGGCGTATAAACTGCGCTCGTGAAACTCATCGAATAGGATCAGGCTTACGTCTTCTAGCATTGGGTCTTGTTGCAGTAAGCGCGTCAGGACACCTTCGGTAACTACTTCTAAGCGGGTGTTGGCACTGACTTGTGTGTGGCCACGCATTCTCAGCCCCACGGTTTGTCCAACTGCTTCATTTAACTGTTGCGCTAAAAAAGCAGCGATGTTTCGCGCAGCTAAACGTCTTGGTTCAAGGAGTAGGATTTTGCCGGTTAAGGCGGTGCGTTCGAGCAGTGCGAGTGGCAGGCGCGTTGACTTACCGGCGCCCGGTGGCGCCGATAAAATGATTTGTGGGTACTGGCGCAAGCCGTCAATTAACGGCGGAATCACGGCATCAATCGGAAGCTGAGACAAGCGTTTGCCCTTTGTGTCAGAATCAAAGCGGTTATTTTAACGAACCAGACGCAAAAGGAGACCCCATGCGAGTATTTTTCGCGCTGGGCTTGAATGAGAGCGTGAACCTTGCTGCCAGAGAGGCGCTGGCTGACTATAAAAATCAGCTATCGGGGGAAGGGCGCGCCGTGCCTGACGCCAACTTGCACCTCACGCTAGCGTTTTTAGGGGACGTGCCGGAGGCGGTGTTACCAGCGTTGTGTGAAGAGGCCAACGTTATTCGTCTCTCCTCATTCTCCCTGACATTATCACAATTAGCCATCTGGTCAGGGCCAAACATCGCTTGTGCCACCGTCGCGACGCCGTCCGCTATGTTGTGCGATCTGGCCCATCGCTTAAGCCAGTTAGCAGCTTGGCCAGCACAGCGTGATAGTCATGCGTTTACTCCTCACATCACTTTACGTCGAGGGGTTAAAACCGTTCAAGGTTTGGACGGACCGGCGCTACCACCGCTAACATTTACTTGCCAACGCTTTGGTCTCTACGCTTCGCCTTCTCATCAAGCCACACATGGCCAGCGTGATAGTGAGGGGAGAGCCTTATACCAATGCTTACACGCGTTTGATCTTACTAGCAGGAATTGAGCATGCAGTTTTCTCCACCACTCCAGTCGGCCACCTTAGTGCGCCGTTATAAACGCTTTTTAACCGATGTCACGCTGGCCAATGGCGACACCTTGACGATGCATTGTGCCAATACAGGCGCTATGACGGGGTGTGCAACTCCCGGCGATACCGTGTGGTATTCCACGTCGGACAATGCAAAGCGTAAATATCCGCATAGCTGGGAGCTCAATTATACTCAGCAAGGTCACTGGATTTGTGTCAATACGGCCCGCGCCAACACCTTAGTGGTTGAGGCGATTGAGGCTGGGCGTATTCCTGAACTAGCCGGCTATGCACAATTACAGACAGAAGTACGCTATGGCAGCGAAAACAGTCGCATAGACCTTCTATTACGTGACGATGACAAAACGGACTGCTATATAGAAGTAAAGAGTGTCACCCTATTAGAGGAGGACGGCTGGGGAGCCTTCCCAGATGCGGTGTCAACCCGAGGGCAAAAGCATCTGCGTGAACTGATTTCAATGGTCGAACAAGGCCATCGTGCCGTATTACTGTTTGCTGTTTTGCATTCAGGGATTGAAAAAGTCACCGGTGCCCCCCATATCGACGCGGACTATAATCAGTTATTAAATGACGCGGTGGCGGCGGGTGTGGAAGTAATTTGTTACCAAGCTGAGTTGTCGCCAAGTGAGCTAATACTGGTTAATTCCGTACCTTTTGTTGCGAATACAGCAAAAGTGTAGACATGTTCACACTGGGCGTAGCAGGGCGTAAATCAAAGATTGCCACCCTATAGGCTTTCTGATATAGATAGCGCCCTCATTTGACTGACACGGGTCATGTCAAGGTGTTTTTAGGAGAAGCTGAATGCCAGAAAGCAAAGAAAAGAAATCGCTGGGCATCCTGGCCATTGCCGGATTAGAGCCATACCAGGAGAAGCCTGGTGAGGAATATATGGGCGAGCCACAGCTCGAGCATTTCCGTAAAATCCTCAACGCGTGGCGTAATCAGCTCAGGGAAGAAGTCGATCGTACGGTTAACCATATGAAAGACGAAGCGGCAAACTTTCCCGATCCTGTTGACCGAGCGGCGCAGGAAGAGGAGTTCAGTTTGGAGCTGCGTAACCGCGATCGTGAGCGCAAGTTGATCAAAAAAATCGACAAAACCCTACAACGCATTGAAGACGATGACTTCGGTTTTTGTGACTCGTGCGGTGTGGAAATCGGTATTCGTCGCCTTGAAGCGCGTCCGACCGCCGAGCTATGTATCGACTGCAAAACGCTTGCTGAGCTTAAAGAAAAGCAAATGGCGGGCTAATTGCCCCGACAGCCAATGCAGTGAATTGGCGGTATACTCAATTGGATAAAAGGGAGCTTCGGCTCCCTTTTTGTGTCTTGGTATGCTTGTGTTCAGGCTATATCCCCGTACAATTTGCGCTATTCCTTGTTGCCACCAGGCTTATGCCCTTGATTGCCCGCTTATCATGACCTCGCACACGCACTATATTGGCCGCTTTGCGCCTTCACCGTCCGGTCCTTTGCATTTTGGCTCTTTGGTCGCGGCATTAGGCTCCTACTTAGATGCACGCGCTCACGATGGACAATGGCTGGTGAGAATCGAAGATATTGATCCGCCGCGAGAGGTTGCAGGGGCGGCGAGTGATATTTTGCAAACACTCGAAGCCTATGGACTGCATTGGGATGGTGCGGTGCGGTATCAAAGTGATCACTTGCTTGATTACCAAGCGCAGATTGATGCGTGGTTAGCCTCGGGCGAGGCGTACTATTGCACGTGCACACGTAAACAAATTAAAGCGGCAGGTGGGATCTATTTAGGGACATGCCGAGAAAAGCATCAGGGGCCAGAGCAAGCGGCGGTACGCTTGAAAAGTCCGGCTGCGATTCTCGCTTTTGAGGATCGGCTTCACGGTACGCTAGACATGGATGCGGCACTTGCCAGTGAAGACTTTATTATCAAACGGCGTGATGGTCTGTATGCCTATAATCTCGCGGTGGTCTTGGATGATATTGACCAAGGCATTACTGATGTGGTGCGCGGCGCGGATTTAATTATGCCCACAGGGCGTCACATTGCCTTGTATCAAAAGCTGGGTAAGGTGGCACCACGCTATCTACACTTGCCCTTGGCAGTCAATGCCGATGGGAACAAGTTATCTAAGCAGAATCATGCTCCCGCGATTAATCGCGCCGACCCAATGCCAGCGTTACTCGCCGCATTAGCGTTTTTGGGAATGCCATTTTCTCCAGATTGGCGCTCGGCGAAACCGGGAGAATTATTGGCAGAAGCGGTAAAAAGATGGTCAATAGCCACCCTGCCACGGGAAACAGAGGTAAAGACAGCATTCTAAAATTTCCCACCCTGATATATTATATGCCGCTGTTTCATGGCCCGAACTGTAAATGACGAGGTGAGCTATCTTTAATCGAGTGACCAGCTTTTGCCGTAAGGTTCTGAATCGTGATAATAAATCACGAGCAATAGAGGATCTTAAGTTGGAAGTTATCCCCCGCAAAGCACATGGCATTTCGCGAAAAGGTATCAGCGAAAATGCGCTGAAAGTGCTCTATCGCCTGCATAAAGCGGGCTATGAGGCGTATCTCGTCGGTGGCGGTGTGCGTGATTTACTCTTGGGGCGTGACCCCAAAGACTTTGATATCGCCACCAATGCCACGCCAGATGAAGTGCGTAAGCTATTCCGAAACTGCCGCCTTGTCGGACGGCGATTTCGTCTTGCCCATATTCTGTTCGGCCGCGATGTGATTGAAGTGGCGACCTTTCGAGGTCATCACACTGATCCAAAGAAAAGTAAGCACACGGCGCGTTCAGAAGACGGCATGCTGCTAAGAGACAATGTCTATGGCAGCATTGATGAAGATGCACAACGTCGCGATTTCACCGTTAACGCGCTGTATTACAACATCGCTGATTTTTCGATTCGTGATTACGCCGGTGGTGTGGACGACCTGAACAATCGAATTATTCGTTTGATTGGTGATCCTGAAACGCGCTATCGCGAAGATCCGGTGCGGATGTTGCGAGCGGTACGCTTTGCCGTCAAGCTCGATATGACCATCAATCCAGCTACCGCAGCACCGATTGAAACCTTGGCCCCGTTGCTACAAGAAATCCCGTCGGCGCGCATGTTTGAAGAAAGTCTGAAACTGCTACAAGCAGGTCAAGGCTTGGCAACCTATAAAATGTTGCGAGAGTATCATCTCTTCGAACAGCTTTTCCCTGCGGTTGCGGCGCACTTTACCGAAGAGCACACCAGTCAAACCGAACAAATGCTTGAGCAGGTCTTAAGCTCCACGGATAAACGGATCGCCAACAGTCAACGGATTAACCCGGCCTTTTTGTTTGCGGCCATGCTTTGGTATCCCGTGGTAACACGTGCTGAGGAGATGACTTTCGAAAGTGGCTTGAGTTATTACGATGCCTTTATGGTGGCCGCTAACGACATCCTTGACGAGCAAGTGAAAACTGTGGCGATTCCGCGACGTTTCACGGCAATGGTACGAGAAATCTGGCAACTGCAAATGCGCATGACGCGTCGCACAGGGGCTCGCGCCTTTAAATTGCTTGACGAATCCAAATTCCGTGCGGCATTTGATTTGTTAGAAATGCGTGGTGCGGTTGAAGGTGGAGATACCGAGGTGCTAGGTGCATGGTGGCGTGATTTCCAACGTGCCGACCAAGGTGGCCGACAGAAAATGGTCCGCGCCATTAATAAAGTCAGTAACACTCGTAAGCCTCGCCGTCGTAAGCAAGCGCCACGACGACGTAAACCACAATCGAATTCATCGTCATGAATCGTGTGTATATCGCCATTGGTAGTAACTTGGGGAACCCGATAGAAAAGGCGAACCAAGCGATTGCTGCCTTAAAGCAATTGCCGCAAAGTCAGTTTGTTGCGGCATCTCCGCTTTACACGAGTAAACCTATGGGGCCAGCGGATCAGCCGGATTATATTAACGCGGTGATTGCGCTGGACACCCACCTTGACCCTTTGACACTATTGGATGCAACGCAAGCGATTGAGCTTGATTATGGCAGGGAACGCAAAGCAGAACGCTGGGGGCCAAGAACCTTGGACCTCGACATTTTGCTCTATGGCAATCGCGTCATCGATCATCCGCGACTGACGGTGCCACACTACGGCATGAAAGTGCGCGAATTCGTGCTTTATCCACTTGCCGACATAGCCCCCGACTTGTGCTTGCCCGACGGCAGCACCCTCGCCGCGAGCCTGACGCGCGTCGATCGTAATGGTTTAACCCGTATTAGCGATCACGCTTAATCGGTGGGCCCCAGTTTCAGGCTTTGGGAGACATAATGAAAAAAATCACAATCACTGATCTGATGACATGGAAGCAGCAGGGCCAAAAGTTTGCATCACTGACGGCTTATGATGCGAGTTTTGCCCAATTGTTCGAGCAACAGGAAGTGCCTGTTTTACTTGTAGGCGATTCGCTTGGAATGGTTCTACAAGGAAAGAGCGATACCTTATCGGTGTCGGTTGAAGAACTGGCTTATCACACCCGTTGCGTACGTGCGGGTAGCCCAAATAGCTTGCTGATGGCAGATATGCCATTTATGAGCTGTGCCACACCGGAGCAAGCTTGCGCCAATGCTGCTGAGCTGATCAAAGCTGGCGCCAATATGGTAAAAATTGAAGGCGGATCATGGCTGGTGGATGCGGTGAAAATGCTGACCGAGCGCGCCGTACCGGTTTGTGCGCACTTGGGTCTCACCCCGCAATCGGTCAATATTTTTGGTGGCTTTAAAGTACAAGGCCGTGATGAAGATAAAGCCGAGCAAATGGTCGCTGATGCGGTCGCGCTAGAAAAAGCCGGCGCGCAGATCATCTTGCTGGAATGCGTTCCCGCCTCACTGGCCAAGCGTATTACTGACACCGTGTCAGTCCCCGTGATCGGGATTGGCGCGGGCGGTGACACCGATGGTCAAATTTTGGTCATGCATGATATGCTCGGTGTCTCTGCCAATTACATGCCTAAATTCTCAAAAAACTATTTGGCGGAAACTGGCGACGCGCGTGAAGCGGTGGCTAAGTACGTCAAAGAAGTAGCAAGCGGCGAGTTTCCGGGTCCCGCACATACGTTTAAATAGAGAGGCCGAGTATGCAGGTGATTTCTGAGGTTGCGCCGCTGCGCGATCAGATTAGCCAGTGGCGAAAAGCCGATAAACGCATTGCGTTTGTACCCACAATGGGTAACTTACACCAAGGGCATTTAACGCTGGTGCGTAAGGCGCGTGAGCTTGGTGAAGTGGTAGCGGTAAGCATCTTTGTGAACCCGATGCAGTTTGACCGAGCAGACGATCTGGCTAATTATCCACGCACCTTGGAAGACGATTTAGCCCAATTACGCGAAGAGGGCGTCGATCTTGTCTTCACCCCGAGTGCTGAGGTGCTTTATCCGCAAGGGCTTGATACGCACACCACGGTGGACGTCCCTGGGCTCTCTACTATGTTAGAAGGCGCATCGCGCCCCGGACATTTTCGTGGGGTGGCGACCGTCGTCACTAAGCTCTTTAACTTAGTACAGCCCAGTGTGGCGTGCTTTGGCGAGAAAGACTTCCAGCAACTTGCTGTGATCCGAAAAATGGTCACAGATATGGCGATGCCGATTGAGATTGTCGGTGTGCCGACCGTGCGTGAGAGTGATGGTCTGGCGATGAGTTCTCGCAATAACAACCTGACTGTCGATGAGCGTCAGCGTGCGCCTGTGCTCGCGAAAACGATGCGTTGGATGAGTGCACAAATGCGTAATGGCCGTCGTGATTTGGACGATCTGATTGAAGATGCGCACGATCAACTCCGTGCCGCTGGCCTGCAACCGGATGAGTTTTATATCCGTGATGCGTCAACCCTTGGCCAAGTCACAGAAGACAGTCGTCAAGCCGTTATCTTAGTGGCGGCTTACTTGGGACAAACCCGTTTGATTGACAATCTGGTGGTTGAATTACAGCGTGCTGCGGACAAGATAGAAAAAGTCGAGTCGGCCAGTCACTAGCCATCCCCATCCATAAAGTAGGAAATCCGTGTTCTCGGTTTCAAATAATCTTTAATTTCCTGCGGTAACTTAGAGATAGGCACGGCGGTGTCTATCTCTAGATCGCTCTCTCGCATATCAATAATGGTCGCTTGATCTGCTGGAATTTCTGGGTCGTAGAGCATGACGTTGGGTTTCAGTAGAGCACTACTATTGACCGATATGATCATTCCCGTTTCACCACTTGAAAGCCTCACCACGGTACCAGGTGGATACACGCCCATCATTTTGACAAACAGCGCCAGTAATCGCGGGTTGAACTTGTCTTTGTTGTCTTTAAAAAGATGAGATAGGGCGGCAAATGGCATGCGTGCCGGCGCACCAAATTGGGGGCGGCATAACCGGTCGTAAAAGTTCATCATGCTGACGATTTGCGCCATCTCGTCGATTTTATCCCCTTGAAGACCCTCAGGAAAACCACTGCCATCGGCGTACTCATGGTGCTGGGTAAGGATCTTCTCCACGTTCGGCGTACACTCATCCATCTCGGTAATCAGCTCCGAGCCGTAAGCAACATGCAAGCGATAGTAATTCATCTCCGGTTCAGTTAGGCGCTCTTTTTTACGAATAATCGCCGACGGAACTTTTTTGGTCCCAATATCGTGAAGAACGGCGCCGGTTAAAAGCGTGCGGATTTTATCATTGTCGTAACCATGGCTTCTGGCGAGCATTAGGGCCAGTACAGCCACATTCAAAGAGTGCGCATACATATCTTCCGCAAGTGATGGATCGTCCATTAAATGCAAGGTGACATTCGCTTCGCTGCCAACAACCATCAGGCTATCCACCAGCATGCGCACATCCTCATTGGCGGCTTGGGGGCGCTGTGACACCTTCATGTTGATAGCGCGAAGCTGTGCCATGGAACGTTGGTAGTGTTGCTGTACTTTCTGAATACGGGCGCGAAAACGGCGTTGCTCTTCTATCCGCTTCTGCTTTTCTTGCTCCATGGCTTCTTTTTCACGGTGGATAGCGTTGGGATCCACCTCGTCAGGATTTTCCGTTTTCTCAGCAAGCGCAGGCAGAGGCGTCGAAATGCTTTTATCTGGGTAGTAATACACGAAACTAATCGGGAGCGAGCGAATCACCTTGGCTTGTGCATCGCTCTCAATTTGAAAACGATTCAGCATAAAAGGGTGATCACGCCACTTCAGTGGGAGTTTTATGTACAAACCGGCTTGTAGCCGTTCGGTCGAAAGCTTAATGCTACCTGCTGCCATGCTCACTCTAGGAGATTTGCGCCTGTTCGGTCCGTGAATGAATGTGGTGTTACGCCATACTACCAGTACTGTATGCGGTTTAATGTAGGGTGCTACACAGACTATTGATATCTCTGATATCCCCACTCAATCATGTTGCCACTGATGTATTACAAAGATAGCCGACTTTAATTGATTCGGCGGGCGTTTTCCTTAGCTAGATAGGAAAACCCACATGAAGTGAGATGGGCAGACGATAAATGTGAGTGTGGATATAGCGAGATAAAAATAGATACAAAAATCCCCACTCATGAGAGCAGGGATCTTTTCGAAAGATGGTGCCCGGAGGCGGAATCCATTACGGCCTGTAAGGTGCGGCCTGCAAGGTCACCGACACGGTGTCGGCATAAAAAATCCCCACTTGTGAGAGCAGGGATTCTCATAAACATGGTGCCCGGAGGCGGAATCGAACCACCGACACGGGGATTTTCAATCCCCTGCTCTACCGACTGAGCTATCCGGGCTAAGGAGCGCTATTTAATAGTATTAACTGCATAATGTCAAAGTAAATTTCAGCTCAAACGCCTAACAAACAATATTCGTTGCAGATTACACCCTGTTTTGTACGAAGTGTGAGCATTCTCGCTAATTTCAAATCCAGCATACGCAATGCGTTTGTTCATACGCCTTTCTTTCGTTGCCCCATCCAGTGTTTAAGTGACTGTATTTTTTGTCTTGCATGCCCAGCTTTCTTTCTTGTGGTGGCTATATTTATGAACATTATCTTTGTATTTGTGTGGCTAAAAAACCGTCATTTAGCCGATAGTTGCTACACTTATAAAGCGAAACAGAAAACATATGTTTTTAAACAAATAGTTAGAGCGGCCTTGTGATGGATATTACCCTTGGAGAGTCATTGGATATCACCCAGATTCAATCAATTAAAGAAGAAATCGCAAACAAAATCGGCGACGAAAACCAGTGCACGCTAGACGCGGGAAGCGTCAATCGGATTGATGGGGCAGGCTTGCAGTTATTACTTTGCTTGGTCCGGACCCAAGAGCAACTGCAATGGCAAAACGTGTCTGAAAGTCTTTATGGCGCGGCGCAAACCGCAGGCATGGTCGAGCTACTAAAGCTCAATCGTTAAACATGGATATGGGGTAAGAGGATGGCAAATATACTTGCAGCAGATGATTCAGTATCCATTCGGCAAATGGTGAGTCATACCTTGAAAGAAGCCGGTTACCAAGTTGAAACGGCAAACGATGGCGCAGACGCATTGCGTAAAGCGAAAACCAAAAAATTCGACCTCATTATTTCAGACGTCAATATGCCAGTGATGGATGGGTTGGAGTTTGTGCGACAAGTGCGGGGCGTGCCGCAGTACAAATTCACCCCCATCTTGATGCTGACCACCGAAACATCAGCAGAGAAAAAGTCGGCCGGTAAAGCTGCCGGAGCGACGGGCTGGATCGTTAAGCCGTTTAATCCAGACACCTTACTGAAAACACTACAGCGCGTGTTGTAAGGCGCATCGACGGAGGGTTCTATGGCCATGGACATGGACCAGCTACGGCGTATTTTTTATGAAGAATGCCGCGAGAATCTGGAAGTGCTGGAGCGAGAGCTATTGGCTCTCGACCCTGAAACCACTGACCTAGAATCAATTAACACCATATTCCGCGCTGCCCACTCGATTAAAGGGGGGGCTGCGACATTTAATCTCGATGATATCAGTCATTTCACCCATGACATGGAAACGCTGCTTGATGAAGCGCGTGAAGGGAAGCGGCAGTTAGATAGTCACACTATTGATGTGCTGTTGCGTGGCGGGGACTGCATTATGTCTATGTTGGAGTCGTATGAAAACGACACTGACTATGACAGCTCTGAACGTGATGCGGTGACCGAAGCGTTAAACGCCATCATGGGAAATGAGGCCGCAGCGCCCTCCGAAGCGCAAGCACCTGACGTCGCTGATGTCCCGGCTGTCTCGGTAGCGGGCGAGTGGCTGGTTGGTTTTGAGCCTCACCCAGACATGTTGTTTTCCGGTAATGATCCGGTGCGTATTCTTCGAGAGCTCGAAGCACTGCCCGGCGGGGCGGATATTGAGTGTGACCCTTCTGCACTGCCTGATTTTAACGAACTCGATCCCGAGCAATTGTTCTTAAAATGGCAAGTGCGCGTTGATGGGCATGTTCCCCGTGAAGATATCGAAGCGATTTTTGATTGGGTCGAAGATGAGTGTGAGCTGAGTATTACGCGCAATGAGGAAGCATCGACAGGATCCGTTTCTTCGGCTACTACTTCGGCTTCTGAAAGCATAGTGGCTTCTGAAAACATAGCGGCTTCTGACAACGCGCCTGTGGTATCAGCGCAACCTGCTGAGGAACAAACATCGGACAAGGCTCAGACAGCCAGCAAATCCAGTAGCAAAAAAACGGCGCCCAAACCTGCTGCGAAAAGTGATGCTAGCGTTTCCTCCATTCGTGTTGAGATCGACAAAGTCGATAACCTGATCAATTTGGTCGGCGAATTAGTGATCACACAATCTATGCTGGCTGAACTCAGTAGTAACTTTTCTCCAGAAAAACTCGAGCAACTCCAGTCAGGCCTCGAGCAGTTGATGCAAAACACCAAAGAGCTACAAGAGAGTGTGCTCGATATTCGCATGTTGCCGATCAGTTTTGCCTTTAACCGTTTCCCTCGTTTGATTCGCGACCTGTCATCACAGTTGGGTAAGCGTGTAGAGCTCATGATTGAAGGGGAAAGCACTGAGCTGGATAAAACGGTTTTAGAGCGTATCTCCGATCCGCTGGTGCACTTGGTGAGAAATGCGGTCGACCATGGCTTGGAATCCCCCGAAGAGCGAAAAGAAAAAGGCAAACCTGAAGTCGGGCTAGTGCACTTGAATGCCTATCACCAAGGCGGTTCTATTGTGATTGAAGTCAGCGATGATGGTGCCGGACTTAACAAAGAAAAAATCTGGCAAAAAGCGCTGGATAAGGGCCTCATCTCAGATGACTTACCGATTGATGAATTGACGGACACGCAAGTGTTCAATCTTGTCTTTGCACCGGGCTTTTCAACCGCTGATCAGGTATCAGACGTATCAGGGCGCGGTGTGGGGATGGACGTCGTGCGCCGTAATATCGAGCAGTTAGGCGGGAATATCGATGTGCACTCAGCACCCGAAAAAGGCAGCACATTCAAAATCAGTTTGCCATTAACGCTGGCGATATTGGACGGACAACTCGTCAAGGTGGCGGGCCAAGTTTATGTGGTGCCACTTATCTCGATTATCGAATCCATTCAAATTGATAGCCAACAAATTAAAACCGCGTCTGGCGTACAGCTCTATCGTTTGCGAGAAGAAAATATTCCCATTTTGCGTTTAAAAGAAGAGTTTGATTTAGGGCACTGCGGTGAGGATCTCGATAAGCAATTGCTTTGCTTGGTTGAAGCGGGCGATAAGAAAGTCGGGTTGTTGCTCGATGAGCTGCTGGGTCAGCAGCAAGTCGTGATCAAAAGCTTAGAGTCTAATTATACCCGCGTGGCAGGTATTTCCGGTGCCACCATTTTGGGTGACGGCTCGGTATCACTCATCCTCGATATCCAAGGGCTTATTACGCAATTCTTGTCGCGCGTCAGTGACGCGAGCGGTCATATCGCCGCGGCATAAGGAGAGGCCATGCAGAACTTGATGCAGTCAGAAGACGTGGTGGACATTGACGATCGCGTCGATCGATTACAAGGCAGCGATTACCTGAGCTTCGACTTAGCGGGGGAGCTTTATGGCGTGGATATCCAAACCGTCGAAGAGATCCGAGTTTGGGAGCCACCGACACTGTTGCCGCGCTCACCGGCGTTCATTCTTGGCGTGATCAACCTGCGCGGCATGATAGTGCCTGTCATGGACCTACGTGTGCGATTCAACACCAAAAAAGCGGACTACCATCGTGAAACGGTCGTGCTGATTTTGCGCGCCAGTGAGGCCGCTAACCACAAGGTCATGGGCGTTGTGGTGGATGCGGTATCTGATGTGGTGGATCAAGGCGAAGGGCAGATTATGCCCCCCATCGGTGATTCTAAAGTGATTGCCTACGTAAGTGGCCTACTCAATGTCGATCAGCGGGTGATGTCATTGGTCAATGTTGATGAACTGCTGCGTATCGAGCACTGGATATAGGTGAAATAAATATGGAGCAATCACGAGAGTATTTGAGTTTTTTATTGGAAGACGAAGAGTACGGCGTGCACATTTTGGATGTGAAAGAGGTTCGCGGTTGGTCGCAAGTGCGACGCATTCCTAATTCGTTGCCACACATGTTAGGCGTGCTGGAGTTACGAGGAGAATACATCCCCATCATGGACATTCGCCAGTGTTTTGGTATGCCGCCTGCCACGCTTACCTCTATGAGCGTGATTATCATCGTCAGAGACAAGCAAGGTATCTCATTGGGCATCGTGGTCGATGCTGTGGCCGAGGTACATAACTTGAGTAAAGAGCATATTAAAGCCCCGCCTGGGCTACATCGACGCGAAGAGTGGTACATGGAAGGGATCGCCTCGGTGAATGATAGGCATGTGGTTCTGATTAATTTAGAGCAGTTATTCGATTTTGATCAGTTACAGCAAACAGCACAACCCGAGATCGCGAACGAGGACTAGAATATGGCGTGGTTTAAAAGGGAAGTACAGCAAGAGCACCAGACCCAACAATCAAAGCAGAATGTGCAGCTTCTTGCGGCACTCAATGTCGCGCCTGCTGCACTCATTATGCTCGACAATCAACTGCAAATCACATTGATTAACCGACGGGCATTGCAGTTGTTGCAATGCTATCAAGCGGCGATTCGAGAGCGCGGCAATGCCGAATTTACTGCTCAAAGCGACATGCTTTTTGGCAAACCAATGAGTGCGGTATTGCCGTCTGACTTGGTCGATTATCAGCAATGGCAGCAGTTATTAGATGACAAGCCCTCGGTGCAAAACATTGAAATTGGCGCTGGGAAGCTGCGCGTATCTGCCAGTAAAGTGGCGGATGGGCAAGGCTTTAGCGTTGAGCTTAGTGATATCACAGCACGCGCTCACCAAAGCGAAGAGCACAGTTTGCTAAAAGGCGCATTGGATAATACCCACAGTGCGTTTGTCATTTTGGGGCTGCATGGTGAGATCACGCATGTGAATGAGCAAACCGTCCGCTTATGTAAGCAGCATGAGCAGACATTTCGCAGTAAAAACAATGCGTTTGTCGCGAATCGTGACGATATTATTGGTAAGCAAATCGATTACCTGTTTCCGCAGCTTCAGCGTGACACCTTCCTGTCGCCGAATAACTTACCCATTAATCGTGATATTCGCTTTAAATCTGCTCGTTTTGAGTTTCATGCGACGGCGAGTTATGACCGACATGGTAGCCATATCGGCACCACCATTGAGTGGCGAGATGTGACAGAGCGACGTAAGAAAGAAGCTGAGCGTTCGCTGCTAGCCGCTGTGGTAGAGGGCATGACCACCAATGTCATGCTAGCGGACAAAGATGGCATTATTCGTTATCTCAACCCTGCAGTGACGGACTTATTTAACAGTCGCGAAGAGGAGATGCGCCAAATTTATCCTGGATTTTCGGCCGATAAATTGGTGGGAACCAGTATTGATCAGTTCCACAAAAACCCAGCCCATCAACTCTCTATTATTGCGTCTCCGGAACGCATGCCGTTTAAAGCCGAAATTACCGTGGGTGAGGTCGAATTTGCCCTGAACTGTATCGCCCTTTATGACGATGATGGCGAGTACATTGGCCCTGCGCTTCAATGGGAAGACATTACCGAGCAAATGGATGGTCAGCGTCAAATTGAGCGACTGATTGCCAAAGCGGCAGACGGCAATTTAAGCGACCGAATGAATACTAAGAAGTACCGTGGTGCGATGGCTAAGTTGGGTAACGGAATTAACCAATTGCTCGATAGCTTTATTGATCCGTTGAATGAATGTATCCGAGTGATGCGCGGGGTATCAAAAGGCGACCTTAAGATCAATATGCCCGACAACTACAAGGGAGACTTTGAAGATCTAAGCCAAGCGGTGAATTCTTCAATCAATAACTTGCGCAATATGGTGGAGAAGATCACCCATTCTTCAGCTCGCGTGGCATCGGCATCTGCTGAGATTGCCGAGGGTAACAATGATCTGAGTGAACGCACTGAAGAGCAAGCGGCAAACTTACAGGAAACCGCAGCCAGTATGGAGCAGATGACGGCTACGGTGAAGCAAAATGCAGAAAGTGCGGCGTCAGCAAACACCTTATCGTCTAAAACCAGCGAAAAAGCGCGCAAAGGCGGTGAAGTGGTTAAGGAAACCGTTGAGGCGATGGCCGAAATCAATGATGCGAGTAAGAAAATTGCTGACATCATTGGCGTGATTGATGAAATCGCCTTCCAAACCAACCTATTGGCGCTGAATGCGGCGGTTGAGGCGGCGCGAGCGGGCGAGCAAGGTCGAGGTTTTGCCGTTGTCGCGGGCGAAGTCCGTAATTTGGCGCAGCGCAGTGCTGGTGCAGCTAAAGAAATCAAAGAGCTGATCAAAGACAGTGTAGAGAAAGTCACTCAAGGCTCGAAACTGGTCGATGAATCTGGGGAGATGTTGGAAGAAATTGTCTCTTCTGTGATGGAAGTATCCCAGCTTATCGACAAGATCAACGCGGCGAGCCAAGAGCAAGCAACCGGAATCGACGAGATCACCCGCTCTGTGGCGCGTATGGACCAAATGACGCAGCAAAACGCAGCTTTGGTGGAAGAGGCCGCAGCATCTAGCCAGTCAATGCGCGATGAGAGTGCTGAATTGATTAATCTAATAGGTTTCTTCCAAGTTGATATTGATGCAGAAAAATTGGTCGACAAGCAACTTGCACCATCTAGTGCGAAGCCTACTACTTCCCGTCCTTCAGTGACGGCGAAGAAAGAGCCAGCGCCTTATCGTAATGGAGAAGCTGCGCCAGCAGCCCGGCTAAAAGCGGTGAATTCGGGAAAAAGCGCGGCGTCTGAAGTCAGTGATGAGTGGGAGGAGTTTTAAGCGTGAGTGCGCCGGTGAGCTCGTCATCTGCGAGTGCATACTCGTTCAGCCAAACGCAATTTAAGTTTGTGCAGAGATTTATGCTGAATGAGACCGGTATTTCGTTGGCGGACAAAAAGAAAAGTATGGTGTATAGCCGTTTGGCGCGCTGTTTGCGCCGAACGGGCGTGGAAAATTTTGATGACTATTTTGCGTTGGTGGAGAAAAGTGCGGATGAGCGAGTGGCTTTTATTAATGCGCTCACCACCAATAAAACGCAGTTTTTTCGCGAGCGCCATCACTTTGATTTCCTTGCCCATCAGTTGATCCCACAGTGGCAACAACGTAAGCAAAAGCGGGTGAGAATTTGGTCGGCAGGATGCTCTACTGGTGAAGAGCCTTACACCATAGCCTCGGTATTAGCGGGTCATGGCATGATTGGTGGTCAAATGGATGTTCATTTATTGGCCACTGATCTCGACACCCAAGTATTGAACACCGCGAGCAACGGCACCTACAGCTTAGAAGTTGTTAACACCATCCCGCCGGAGTATCTCAAACCGGGATTTCTAAAAGGAAAAGGGATTAAGCAGGATTTATTTAAAGCCAAACGAGCGCTACGCGACATTATTAGCTTTAAGCAACTTAATCTAAAAGGTGACTGGCCTCACAAGCATGCAATGGATGCAATTTTTTGTCGTAACGTAATGATTTATTTCGAGCGCGAGACGCAGCAATGGTTAATTGAGCGCTTTTGGCGCCAATTAGCGCCGGGCGGCATTTTATTTATCGGCCACTCAGAAGGCATTGGAAAAATGGCGGATAAATTCGACAACCTCGGCCATACCATGTATCGCAAACGGGAGTGATATGCACCAAGCACTAGAACTGCACCATCATGCCCAAGAAAAAACCGTAAAGCGTTTTTTTAGTCCAGAGCATGACAGGCACATGGTGAAATTGAAGCCGGGAGAGATTTACGTCAGCTCGGACGACGAGCTTATCGCGACAGGGTTAGGGTCGTGTATTGCTGCATGTATCTGGGATCCTCTCGCCAATATTGGCGGCATGAATCACTTTATGTTGCCACTTAAAGATGACCAAGCGGCGAAAGAATGGAGTGCAGAGCAATACATGTCTCATGCGGCGCGGTACGGTAACTATGCCATGGAGATCCTCATCAATACCTTGTTGCAACAAGGGGCGATAAAAAACCGTTTACGCGTCAAGCTTTTTGGTGGGGGCAATATCATGGGGCAGAACATTGCTATAGGGCGCAAAAACATTGAGTTTGTTCGTCGCTATGTTGCCAATGAAGATCTGACCTTAGTCTCGGAAGACCTTGGCCAGTCTTTTCCTCGCCGCGTGTTGTTTGATCCTAGAACTGGAAAAGCTTGGGTGAAGAAAATTCAGTCTCTCAGTCAAAAAGAGCTGGTGGCAGAAGAGGCCCAATACAATCAACGCTTGCTCCAAGAATCTCGAGATGACAGCGCTGATAATCAAGATGTGGAGCTGTTTTGATGAGTAAGTATCGCTATAAAGTACTGATCGTTGATGACTCACCGCTCTATCGAACATTGATTCGGGAGTGTCTGGAGAGTGATCCTGCCCTTGAGGTCATCGGGGCGGCGGAAGATCCTTATGAAGCACGGGAGAAAATTAAGAAGTTAAACCCGGATGTGATCACGCTAGATATTGAAATGCCGAAGATGAACGGTATTCAATTTCTTAAAAATTTGATGCGCTTACGGCCAATGCCCGTAGTGATGGTGTCGACCTTGACCCAGCATGGGGCCGAGGTCACTTTATCGGCGCTGGAGATTGGCGCCGTCGATTATGTGCCTAAACCGTCTGCCAATATTGCCACCGCCATGACCCAAGAGCGGGATGAGCTGGTGAGTAAAGTGAAAGCGGCGGCCCAAGCCAATATTGGTCAACCCCATTGGGGCAAACAGGCCGCCACCGTGCAAGTCAATCGCCATCACTATAACCGCAAAGGGTATGAAGTTATTGCGCTAGGTGCTTCCACTGGCGGTACGGAGGCGCTAAGGGGCGTGCTTGAAAGACTGCCTGAGCACATGCCGCCCATCGTGGTCACTCAACATATCAAATCGGCTTTTTGCGGCCCTTTCGCTCAGCGGTTGGACCGAGCTTGTCGTTTGTCCGTCGAAGAAGTGACGGCTGACCGTATGCCGCTTATACAAGGGCATGTTTATGTGGCGCCGGGCGATCGCCACCTTACGGTGGTGAATCGACAAGGGCATTTATATTGCCAACCGACGGATGAAGCGCCGGTTGAGCGTCACCGGCCGTCTGTTGATGTGATGTTTTCCTCTGTTGCAGAAGCCGTCGGTGCAAAATCGGTAGGGGTCATTTTAACCGGGATGGGGAGAGATGGAGCGTCCGGTCTTCTAAAAATGCATCAAGCCGGTGCATTAACCGCGGCGCAAGATCAAGCCAGTTCTGTGGTATGGGGGATGCCACGTGTCGCGATTGAACTCGGAGGCGCATCACACATTCTTCCGCTCTCTGATGTGGCAAATTTCTTAGTGGAGACAGTCTATGGCAAGTGATTCTAAGCCCCTAATATGGCCACCGTTATTAACGTTACTTCTCACGATTGGCTTTGCGTTATGGTCGATGACATGGCAAGCCGGTGTGTTTTCCGTGTTAGTGCTTACATTGATGGGCGGACAAATATTTCAGCTATCGAAAAATCATTCTAAGGCAGATAGACAAGAGGCCAAGGACATGGTGGAAAAGGATGCTCCCGAACAACTTCTCCGCCGTATCCACCATATTCTATCGATTGAGTTGGTGCCAATTCGAGAGCAGCTAGCACGTCAACGTGAGGTGATTGATGCGTCAGTTGAAAGCCTCAATGGGAGCTTCTTTAGTATGCAAAGTGCTTGTCAGGATCAAGTTGCGACCGCAACCAGTATGGCCAATGAATTGCTGCACAATGAAGAAAGCGAGTACAGCCTGACCAAAGTACTACCCGAAACCGAGCGTGCGATCGATGCATATATCGACATTATGGTTAAGGTCAGTGATAAGAGTGTGTCATCAATTTATACCATTGAAGAAATGTCGAGCAAACTCAATGAGGTGTTTGAGCTGTTGGATGATGTACAAGCGATGTCCGATCAAACTAATTTACTGGCATTGAACGCGGCGATAGAAGCGGCGCGCGCCGGCGAAAACGGCCGCAGTTTTGCGGTCGTCGCCCAAGAGGTGCGCTCGCTCGCGATTAAGGCGACAGATCTTAATACTGAAATCCACAAACATATCGATCTCGCCCAAGAAAGTGTCGATAAAACCAAACATACCGTGGGTGAAATCGCCTCGTTGGATATGACCGAGTCGATTCGTTCGAAAGAATACATTGACTCATTACTGGAAGGGGTGAAGTCGGTCAACGACAAAGTTGGCCAAGAAATAGAGCGGGTATCCATGCTGGGGGAGCAGGTTCAGCAAGAAATCGGCTCGTGCATTAAGAACCTTCAATTTGCCGACATCATTACGCAACAAGGCGGGCACATACTCGACAACCTGCATATATTGGAAGAGTTAAACGCATTAATTATTGAAACCATGTCGGAAAAGGATATTGACTGGCATGCGTTAAATGAAAAGGTCAATGAAATTGAAGAAAAAGCAGGCTCTGCCAAACGTGCACCTGCTAAACAGCAATCCCTCGATGAGGGTGAAATAGAATTATTTTAGAGGTGCCAATGAGAATTCGACGCGAAGATCAAAGGGACGGAAAACAGGTGATCTTGCACGTAAAAGGCGAGTTCAACTTTACCTTAGTGCAAGAGATTCGAGAGGCATACGCGGATCTTACAAGCCAAGAAGTCATTGTTGATCTCCGAGAATCGACCTATATGGATAGTGCGGGGCTCGGCATTCTATTGAACATGCAAGATTATCTAAATAAACGTGATGGTTCGATTCGGCTAATCAACTGTCCGGATGCGATTAAGCGAGTGTTATTCATCGCTAAGTTTGAGAAAAAATTCAAAATAGAGTGAGCCTCCTATGAATGTGTTGGTTGTGGATGATGAGCCGGCGTTGGTGCACTACATTGCCGCTGCTTTAAAAAATGAAGCTGATAATATTAGCATGGCGATGAATGGCAGCGAGGCGCTTCAATTGTTGGAGTCGATCTCGTTTGAAATGTTTCCGGACTTGATCATCTCCGATGTCAATATGCCCAAGCTCGATGGCTTTAACATGGCGCAGGAAATACGGAAGCGTTTCCCGCAAAAGTTGCTCCCGATTATTTTTTTAACTGGTGTGGATGACCAAGACATTTACGCAAGTTGTATGCAATACGGTGATGATTTTTTGAGTAAGCCGGTGGATGTTGCGACTCTGATTGTTAAAGTTCGTACTCACTTTCGACACACTTGTCTGTTCCGCGAAGTCACCTTCCAACGCGACCAGCTGAAACAATTTCAAGAGGCCACCGTCTATGAGCACGCGATGGCAAGTCAAATATTTGAGCGTTTGATGTCATTCAGTTTGTCGGGTGTATTAGGGATTAATAGTTACTCAGGCTCGTACAGTCTGTTTAATGGTGATGTCACCATGATATTACCCAGGCCTTTGGGGGGAGTATATATCCTGATTGCTGATGCTACAGGGCATGGACTTCCGGCTGCAATAAGCACTATTCCAGCAGTGAAAACATTTATCACAACTGCTCAACGAGGATTACCGGTGGGCGATATTGCCAGTGAAATAAATGCGCACCTACGAAATTTTATGCCGGTTGGCACTATGCTCGCTGGTTCGGTTTTGGAGGTGATGCCGGATGGACTAACCGTGAATATGTGGAGTGGTGGAATGCCGGATGCGTACAGCCTTGATCAATATGGGCAAGTATTAGAAACCCATCACGGACGACACATGGCGTTAGGGGCGCAAGATAGGGCAAGCTTTGATGCGACTATTACGCGGTTACAGTTCAGGGAAGGGCAGCGTTTATTTTTAGCCACAGATGGTGTGATTGAAGCGAGAAATCAGTCTGATAAGCAGCTTTCTGAAATCGGGCTTGTTCGGGCAATCAGTGGTTGTCAGGGGAGCTTAATTGAGCAAGTGAAGCGCACACTTTCGGCCTTCGCCGGTGATGCTGGGGTGACAGATGATATTTCCATGTTAGAGCTTTCTTTTCCCATTGTTTGCCCAATAAGAGAAGATCACGAGGTATCGCTACAACCTTACTCGATGGTGCCATCGCGTACTCAGATTCGCTTTGATACCGAGTTGCTAAAGAAAGCAGATTTAATTGCTGACTTGCGAAGCCGAGTGAAAGGGGTTGTAGGGGAAAGTACTGATCTTGATTTAATTTGCACCGTGATATCAGAGCTTCTCAATAATGCCCTCGATTATGGCATTTTGGGTTTAGAGTCCGTATCGAAAAACGATGTAGATGGCTTTTTTAACTACTACCAATCGCGGCAAGAAAAACTCGATACATTAAGTGGTGATCATTACATTGAGTTGGAGTTAGACTTTCAGCCCAAGGTGCAGCGCTTTATTTTAAAGATGGCACACTCAGGGAAAGGCTTTGATTATGAGCGTCAAATCCGAGACACCAACCATGATGCGGAGAGCTTGTCTGGAAGAGGGATTACGCTGATTAAATCGATATGCGAGCAGTTTAGCTACAGTGATCAAGGCCGAGCCGTTGAAGCGGTTTTTAAGCTTAATAATGGACAAGCGTAACGAATAGAGCTGATGCTGGAGTGGGGCGCCTAGCCCAGTGACATATTTGGCACTAGCCAAACAAAAAAAAACGCCAACCTTTCGGCTAGCGTTTTCTTTAAAAGTGGCTCCCCCAACTGGACTCGAACCAGTGACATACGGATTAACAGTCCGCCGTTCTACCAACTGAACTATGGGGGAATAATGGTGCCTCGAGGCGGAATCGAACCACCGACACGGGGATTTTCAATCCCCTGCTCTACCAACTGAGCTATCGAGGCAATGGTGCCGGCTGCCGGAGTCGAACTGGCGACCTACTGATTACAAGTCAGTTGCTCTACCAACTGAGCTAAGCCGGCACACAAATCGCGAAATACTGTGTGTCACACCATTATTTCATTATATGGTGCCCGGAGGCGGAATCGAACCACCGACACGGGGATTTTCAATCCCCTGCTCTACCGACTGAGCTATCCGGGCCAACGGGGCGCTATTAAACGGATTTTCCGCCTCACCGTCAACTGTTTTTTTGAAAAAAGTGCGCTAATCGTGTCGTTTGGATAAAAAGGCAGCGAAATGCCATAAAAGTGCACAATTTTCAGGGTTTCACGAGGTATTATTGGGGTAAGTTCGCAAACTCTTTTTGGTAACGTGTTACCTTTTGTAGGTAGCGCCGAGACTCCGAAGAAGGGTGGCGATGGGTGAGCGCCCAAAACACCTGATTAGGTTTTAGGCTATTTAAGTCTCGCATGGCACGATCACGATTGCGGTCAAAGGTTCGTAGCACATTTCCCGTCCCACCGTTGTAGGCGGAAATCATACTGTAGTGCAAAGAGAGTGGATCGCGTACGGCTTTAAGATACCGGTTTTTAAGGATGTAGAAATACGCAGTGCCAGTATCAATATTTTTCTCTGGATCAAAAAGGTATTGCGGGCTGGGCTGGCCACGACGCTTTTTCACCAATTTAAACACATCTCGTCCTGCGGTTTTGGGGACAACTTGCATTAGCCCGTAAGCATTCGCCCAGCTTACCGCATAGGGGTTGAAGCTGCTTTCCGTTTTGATAATCGCATAGATAAGCTGTTCTGAAATATCATAGCGCTTGGCGGCACGACGGACGATATCAGCATACTGATAACTTCGCTTCGCGACGTGGTCACTTACCATGGGGATGGTGACGTAATACATATTCTGAAAACGGACTTGTTTTTTCTTCAGACGGTGGTCGAGTAAGTATTCGGCAAAGCGATTTGCGCGCCACTGCCAGCTAATGGCTTTACCTTCGTGGTCCACCACTTGTCCTTCCAAAAAGGGGCGACCTTCGAGTGGCACCTCAGCCGCCGAGTAAAGATCGACAGAGGCAGGGTCTTGAGGTGTTAGCAGAGTGGTGATAATGGCCTGTTTTAAATGCGATTTTGGATTATCTGTGGCGACGGTTTCAACTTGAATAACACCGCGTTCAAAATCAATCCGAGCCCGACTTTTATAGTTATCTGTGTATTTTACGTAGTCGCGTTTGCCCGACACAAAGACTTGATTCTCACCCCAGCGCACTTCAATGTTGCCAGTAAACTGACCGATTAATTGGTTGAGCGCGTCAATGTCTTTTTCAAATTGACCGGGGAGAGGGGCAAGATTTTTCGCAAATCGGTTGGTCGTTTTATAGCTGACGCCCACGTACTGCTCGACGCTTTCGCGGCTACAACCTGTGATCAGTAAACTTAGACAGCAAATCAGTAAACAGAGTAATCGCGTCATCTTTCATCGCGTTAGCATAAAAAAACACCCGCATTTAGCCTAACACAATGCGGGTGATTTGCAGTGATAACGCAATCTGCTTGTGGGGCAGTGCGTATTATTGGCTGTCTTCCGGTGGCACGTAACCATCGATCTGCACGTCTTGGCCTTCGAAAAGGAATTTCACCATCTCAGCCTCGATCAATTTACGGTGCTCGGGATCCATCATGTTGAGTTTTTTCTCATTGATGAGCATGGTTTGCTTTTTCTGCCACTCAGCCCACGCTTCTTTTGAGATGTTATCGTAAATACGCTTGCCCAGCTCACCGGGATAGAGTTGAAAATCAAGGCCATCAGCTTCTTTCTGGAGGCGTTGGCAAAATACGGTACGGCTCATAATCTAGGTTCCTCATTATCGCCTGTTTGGGGGCGTTGGCGTTCGTGATTAAGCAAGGTTAACAGCTTTTTCACTGGGGCCGCCAATCCAACTTTTGCGGGTTGTGACAAGTTATACCAAAGCCCTTGATTGGCTTCCATGATGATTTGAGGGCGTTGCGACACCGTGACACTGATCGGCACAATATCTAAGTGAAAGTGGCTAAAGGTATGGCGAAACGCGGTTAACACTTCGGTGCGTAGCGGCTCTAGGCCTTGTAACTTCTCTTGAATTGCTTGCTCGGCGTGTTGCTCGTCAGCTTGGGGTAAACACCATAGTCCCCCCCAAAGGCCACTGGGTGGGCGCTGCTCTAGCCAGATTTCGTCTTGATACTGAATCAGTAAAAAACTGGTTTGTTTTACGGGTAGCGTTTTTTTCGGTTTTTTTCCGGGAAAATCGAGTTGGCGTCCTTGCGCACGCGCTTCACACCGCTCTGCGACGGGGCAAAGTTCGCATTTCGGCTTGCTGCGGGTACAGATCATGGCGCCCATATCCATCATGGCTTGATTGTACTTATCCGTGTCTGTTGTGGGTGTCAGTGTTTCAGCCAACGCCCAAAGCTTGTTTTCAACCGGTTTTTTACCCGGCCATCCTTCGATGGCAAAGCAACGCGCGAGTGTGCGTTTTACATTGCCGTCGAGTATGGGATGTGGCTGTTTAAGCGATAGGGAAAGTACCGCACCTGCGGTGGAACGCCCCACTCCGGGTAAGGCCATCACGGCCTCTAAGGTGGTAGGAAAAACGCCGTCGTATTGCTCGGCAATTACCTTTGCGGCCTTGTGTAAGTTGCGTGCTCGCGCGTAGTAGCCAAGCCCTGTCCACAAATGGAGAACTTCGTCTTGATCTGCGTTCGCCAAGTCCGTCACGGTCGGGAAGCGCGCCATAAAGCGCTCAAAATAAGGAATAACCGTACTGACTTGTGTCTGCTGAAGCATGATTTCACTTAGCCAGACTTTATAAGGCGTCTTGTTTTGCTGCCACGGCAAGGTTTTACGCCCATATTGCTCGTACCATGCCAAGATGGCGTCTGAAAAGGATTGACTCACTGCGATCTCTCTTATTGTTTTGCTCACACGTGCACGGATGCAGGGCACAGGGTACACTAACGACAGGGATCACCAATAGGATCACTTGATCCCAACTTGCGCTGGCGTGAAAACTTTGCATAATGCGCAGTCCGTTTAGATTTCCAACAATCTTGGGTCTTGCGCGAACCATTGAGTCCCAATCACTGCATCACAGGCATACAATCATGACTGAAGTCACTAAAACCGAACTCACCGAGGATGGAAAAGTCATTCGCAAAATTCGCAGCTTTGTGCGTCGCGAAGGCCGGTTAACTAAAGGCCAAGAACAAGCGCTGAATGAATGCTGGCCAACCATGGGTATTGATTTTGATGCCACTGAATTGGATTGGCAGCAGGTGTTTGGCAATGACAATCCTGTGGTGTTAGAGATTGGCTTTGGTATGGGGGCGTCCTTGGTTGAAATGGCGAAAAACGCGCCAGAGAAAAACTTTATTGGCATTGAAGTACACACCCCGGGTGTGGGTGCATGCTTGATGGCGGCGCGTGAGGCCGGTGTGACTAACCTTCGTGTGATGTGCCATGATGCGGTGGAAGTGTTTGAACAAATGCTGCCGAAAGAAAGCTTGGATACGGTGCAACTCTTCTTCCCGGACCCGTGGCACAAAAAGCGTCACCATAAGCGCCGTATTGTTCAGCTCCCGTTTGCTGAAATGGTACGCGATAAGCTTAAAGTCGGTGGTGTGTTCCATATGGCAACGGACTGGGAAAACTATGCCGAGCATATGATTGAAGTGATGGAAGCTGCGCCACACTATCAAAATATCGCCGAAGAGGGGTATTATGTTCCGCGCCCTGACGATCGTCCGCTCACCAAATTTGAGCAACGAGGTCATCGACTCGGTCATGGTGTGTGGGATATTAAATACACACGCACGGCGTGATTGATTGACGCCTTGTTGGCGCCACTGTTCGATGCGCACTGAAAGCCAACCTTGGGTTGGCTTTTTTGTCCCAAGCTGTAAAGGGAGCAAGCAAGTGAAACCCAGTTCTCAATTATTATCTGACATCCTGGATGATGTGCGTCCGCTGATCGGCAAAGGCAAAGTTGCCGATTATATTCCAGCACTGGCTGATGTGCCGAATCACAAGCTAGGCATGGCGGTGTGTTACAACGACGGTGAGATTATTCGCGCCGGAGATGCGGATGAAGCCTTTTCGATTCAATCGATCTCCAAGGTGTTGAGCCTGACCCTTGCGATGCAAAATTACAAAGCGGATGAGATTTGGTCGCGTGTTGGTAAAGAGCCATCTGGGCAAGCCTTTAATTCGCTTATTCAGCTTGAGATGGAACAAGGTATCCCGCGTAATCCATTTATCAATGCAGGGGCACTGGTGGTCAGTGACATGCTGCATACACGCCAATCGGCACCGCGCCAGCGGATGTTAGAGTTTGTTCGCGCACTCGCTGCAAACCCTCATATTTGCTACGACAAAGTGGTCGCGGACTCGGAAATGCAGCACAGTGATCGCAATGCCGCAATCGCCTATTTGATGCGAGCATTTGGCAATTTTGAAAACGAGGTTGTGCCGGTACTGACCAACTATTTTCACTATTGTGCGCTGAAAATGAGTTGTGTGGACTTGGCGAAAGCGTTTTTCTATCTTGCCAATCAGGGTAAGCCGTTGGGGCGGGCGCGCGCGATCCTCACCAAAACCCAGAGCAAACAATTGAATGCGCTACTGGCTACGTGTGGCTTGTATGATGGTGCGGGTGAATTCGCCTACCGTGTTGGGATGCCGGGCAAATCTGGCGTGGGCGGCGGCATTATTGCGGTCGTTCCCGGTGAAATGTCGATTGCAGTATGGTCGCCTGAGCTTGACCCTTCTGGCAACTCGTTGGCAGGAACGGCTGCCCTTGAGCTCTTATCAGCAAGAATTGGGCGCTCGATATTCTAGTTTTTGGCGGTGATGAGGACTAACACCATCAGCGAAAGTGAAAAAAGCCCCGCGAGATCAGGCGGGGCTTTTTGATTGCGACTCAACCACAGATGTCATCCAAGGTTGCGCATGCTTATGCCTCAGCGGCTAGGGTAGCAAAGGCATGATCGGCCGCCGACAAGGTAGCGTCGATCTCTTTTTGCCCGTGCGCTAAGCACGTAAAGCAGGCTTCATAAGCGGACGGTGCAAGATAGACACCTTGCTCTAGCATTAAGTGGAAAAAGCGCTTAAAGCGTTCTGTATCACATTGCTGCACGTCTTTAAAACATGTGACCGTGTCGTTATCGGTGAAGAAGAAACCGAACATTGCACCGGCTTGGTTGGTAGTCAGTGCAATACCGTGTTTGTCCGCAAGGGCTTTAAAACCATCGGCCAGTTGCTTGGTGATACTGTCCAGATAATCATGGTTGCCTGGCTGACGCAATTCGCTGAGACAGGCGAGGCCCGCCGCCATAGCCACAGGGTTACCGGCAAGGGTACCGGCTTGATAGACTGGGCCAGTCGGAGCGATATACTCCATCACATCGCGACGACCACCAAACGCTCCCACAGGCATACCACCCCCGATGATTTTACCCAGAGTAGTTAGGTCGGGTTTCACACCGTAGTAGGCTTGAGCGCCGCCGAGTGCCACGCGAAAGCCGGTCATCACCTCATCAAAGATCAGCAGAGCGCCGAACTCGTCGCAAAGGGCGCGTAGTCCTTCCAAAAAGCCTGGCTGTGGTGGGACGCAGTTCATGTTCCCTGATACAGGCTCAACGATGATACAGGCGATATCGTCTGGATAGGTTTCAAAGGTCTGACGGACAGAATCGAGGTCGTTGTAGGTACATGTCAGCGTGTGTTTCGCAAAGTCAGCAGGCACCCCCGGTGAGTTAGGCTCACCCAAGGTGAGAGCGCCAGAGCCCGCTTTAACCAACAGGCAGTCGCCATGACCGTGATAGTTCCCCTCAAATTTGATGAACTTATCCCGCTTGGTAAAGCCGCGAGCCAAACGAATCGCACTCATGGTCGCTTCTGTCCCTGAGTTGACCATGCGGACCATTTCCATCGACGGCACCAGCTCTGCCACTAATTCTGATAATGTGATTTCACTTTCTGTCGGGGCGCCAAAACTTAGGCCACGATGAGCGGCATCAATCACAGCCTCACGAATAGCAGCATGGTTGTGACCCAAGATCATCGGGCCCCATGAGCCGACGAAATCAATGTAGGCTTTACCGTCGGCATCGAAAATATAAGCGCCATCGGCGCGCTCCATAAAGACAGGGTCGCCGCCGACGCCGGCAAAAGCACGTACGGGAGAATTCACGCCACCTGGAATGGTGCGTCTTGCTTGTTGGAAAAGTTGTGCTGATTTGGTCATGACATATCCTGTTATGTAAGGCGTAAGCCTAAATTGCGTTGGGGCATTTTAACCAAAGATACGGATCACTGGCGAGATGGAGTATGATTTGATTGACCCCTGAGTGGCAATTTATACGTACTGATCACACCCTCGATCAATCGGGTAATACTTGAACACTTTACTCAGGTATTAGATAATTCAACGCTAAGCACGATGAGCATGTGAGGTAACAATGAGCGATGCACCTTTGCCGTTAGAGTTCTCAGAAGCAGCGGCGACTAAGGTTAAAACGCTGATTCAGGAAGAAGAAAATCCAAATCTGAAACTGCGTGTTTACATTACAGGTGGTGGCTGCAGCGGCTTTCAATATGGCTTTACCTTCGACGAAAACGTGAATGAAGGCGATATGGAAATCGAAAAAAGCGGCGTGAAGTTAGTGGTTGACCCCATGAGCTTACAATACCTAATGGGGGGTGTGGTGGACTATACCGAAGGGCTAGAAGGCTCACGTTTCTTTGTCAATAATCCGAATGCGACCACGACGTGTGGGTGTGGCGCATCCTTTAGCGTATAGCGGGATCTCGAGACGTTCATAGCGGATAGTTATTGACTATCAAACACAAACGGCGCCGACAGGCGCCGTTTGTGTTTATGTGCCGCTGGTTACCCGCCGTTATTGGCGTGATAGCTGAGCGGCCCGACTGAGGCAAGCAGTTGATTAAACTTACTCAGCTGCGCCATGCGTGACTCGGCGAGGCGTACAAAGGCTTGTTTTTCTTGCCCTTGTAGTGATTTAGCTTCGGGTAATCGCACCGTACGCGGGTTTTTATGGACACCATTCACCAAAAACTCATAGTGCAGGTGCGCCCCTGTTACCCGGCCTGTAGCGCCCAAGGTGCCAATGATATCCCCTTGTTTGACCCGTTGACCGGTTTTCACTTTACGTTTAGTTAAGTGCAGATACTTGGTGATATAGGTTGAGCTGTGGCGGATAAATACATAGTTGCCATTAAAGCGGTTGTATGAGGCTTTCATGACCACGCCATCCCCAGCGGCTTTGATAGAGGTGCCAACCGGAGCGACATAATCCGTCCCCCGGTGCGGCTTTACGCGTCCTGTCACTGGGTGTAAGCGACGCGGGTTAAAGTTCGAACTGACATAACGGAAGTTCACAGGAGAGCGCAAGAAGGCTTTTTTCATCGCTTTGCCCGTGGGGGTGTAATATTTGCCATTCTTGGCACGTACCGCGGTGAACGTATCTCCTCGGTTGGTAAAGGTGGCAGCTAAGATGTTGCCACTCCCAATATGTTCACCTTCAACAAACTCTTCTTCATACAGCACAGAGAAGCTATCGCCTTCTCGAATATCGAGTGCAAAATCTACGTCCCAGCCAAAAATCCCGGCAAGCTGCATAATCTGATTCGGATCTAACCCTGCATCGGTAGCGGCCTGCCAGAAATTTGATTTGATGGTAGCTCGGGCAAAGTTCAGTTGTGTATCAATGTTTTTTGTCTCGATGCGTGACTGATATTTGTCATCGACCTTGCTCACGATCAGGGTTTCATTGGTGCCGCGTGGCTGAATGAGTTGCACCAGTTCACCGCTTTCATCAACGCCCAAACGCACTTCATCTCCTGGCTTGAGATAGGCCAAGCTTTTGGTGCCTTCATCAGCGTTAACCAGACGATAGAGTGTGGTTGGACTCAAACCGGCGCGATTAAACAGCAAGGCCATGCTTTCACCATGCTGGACTTCATAACTTTGCCAGTTGATATGGCGTTTAAACTGCGCTGGCATTTCACCTTCAGGCGGCAGCAGAGAGACGGCATCGACGGGTAAGGGGTAATGTTTGCCAAGCTCAAAGTTAGGTTCAGGGCGTGGCGTGCTTGCGCCATCAGGGACAAGGATGAGTAATACCACGAACGCGCTCAGTGCACCTATCGTGAGTTTATGTAATTTAGGTAAAGCTGCGAGTTTTTTTAACGGCATGAAAACTATGTTGAATCACTGCGAATACAAAATATGACAGTCAGATTCCCAATCGGTTTATTGGGGATGATGCCCTGATAATAATTTGACACGGTTAACACAAAGGCCACAAACATCTGTTGCCGGCAGCCACTGTGCACACCTTGCACACTGGCTATAAGTCTAACTGGTTTCAAAAACTGTCGCTATTCGAGTAGTATGTCGGTTTATCACATTTTTGCCTATTTTGTAGGAGCGAGAGACTATGGCGAGCCTGGAAGCCGCGCTAGCAGAACTAAAACGTGGCGTTGATGAAGTAATCCCTGAAGACGAGCTGGTTGCCAAGCTTAAAGAAGATCGTCCTCTGCGTATTAAATTGGGTGCAGATCCGACGGCACCGGATATCCACCTTGGGCACACAGTGATCCTAAATAAGCTGCGCGCGTTTCAGGAGCTCGGCCATGAAGTCATCTTCTTGATCGGAGACTATACCGGCATGGTCGGTGATCCGAGTGGTAAAAACACTACCCGTCCACCGTTGACGCGTGAGCAAGTGTTGCAAAACGCAGAAACCTACAAAGAGCAAGTGTTTAAAATTCTCGATCCGGCTAAAACCCGCATTGAGTTCAACTCGACGTGGCTTGGTGAGTTGGGCACTGATGGCATGATCCGCCTTGCGGCAAGCTCAACCGTGGCCCGTATGCTGGAGCGTGATGATTTTAAAAAGCGTTACAGCAGCAACCAACCCATTGCGATCCACGAATTTATCTATCCGCTGCTACAAGGGCATGACTCTGTCGCGTTGGAAGCGGACGTAGAGCTGGGCGGAACGGATCAGAAGTTCAACCTGCTGATGGGGCGTGAGCTCCAAAAGCAAGCTGGACAGAAACCGCAAGTTGTTATGACTATGCCGCTGTTGGTGGGGCTGGATGGCGTGAAGAAAATGTCCAAGTCCGCCCATAACTACATCGGTGTGAGCGAACGTCCGGATGATATGTTCGGTAAGATCATGTCTATCTCTGACGATTTGATGTGGGATTACTACGAGCTGTTGTCATTCCGTCCTTTAGAGGAAGTGACTCAGTTCAAGAAAGATGTCGAAGCGGGCAAAAACCCACGTGACATTAAAATCTTGCTAGCGAAAGAGATCATCGCGCGTTTCCACTCAGACGCGGATGCGGATGCGGCCGAGCAGACCTTTATCAATCGTTTTCAAAAAGGGGCGATGCCTGACGAGATGCCAAGCTTTAGCTTTGAGCAAGGCATTGCGATTGGTAACCTTTTGAAAGATGCCGGTTTGGTCAGCTCAACCTCAGATGCGCTGCGTATGATCCGCCAAGGCGCGGTGAAAATTGACGGCGAAAAAGTCGAAGACACTAAGCTGGTGCCAGCGGCGGGCGAAGCCGTTTACCAAGTGGGTAAACGTAAGTTTGCTCGAGTGACGCTCAGCTAATTATTGGTTGAATCGACAAGCCCTCGCCACATATGCGAGGGCTTTTTTGTGCCTGCATGATCCTGATGCGCATCATGCTCGGTGTGAGGCGCGATTAAGTGTGCCAAACCCCTTTCAAGGCGCGAACCATGTGTTGGCCCAGATAGAAGGCGGTTTGTAAGCAGGCTTCACTCAGTCCTTCTCCGGTTTCATGGGCGGTGACACCATGTGTTGTGCCGGTTGGGTTGATGTTCTCGACCCCTATATTGGCGCGACCTAAGCTAAGCCATAGCATATCGTGTTGACTGGCTAACGTTTGGAAGTAGCTGAGGGTGGCTGATTGGTCTCCTCCCGTTTGGCTTCCTACCGTAAACCCGGCGGCTAGCTTACCCCGCCAATCTTGCTGCTCCCACGTTGGGCTGGATGCATCGGCAAACGCTTTAAATTGTGCGCTTGGCCCGCCCATGTAGGTGGGTGCACCAAAAATAATCGCATCCACATCTTTAAGCTGAGTAAAGACCTTTTCGTCGATAAAACGGCCATGTTTAATCACATCAGGCTCAATACGATAGACGAGGGGATCGGCATCGCCAGCTTGGATCCCTTCTGCAATCGTGGTAGCGAGTGCGTGTGTATGGTCACTGACCGAATGATAAATGATCGCAATACGTAACATTGTGGCTCCTTGCTGGTGGCTGTCTAACAGTCCTTAGGGTAGAGGCGCGAACTTTCAACCCCCAATCTTCTATGCTTAACGATCAAGGGCAAAGGGTGGCAAGGATAAATGCCAGCGAATCGCCGCTAAGCGGATCAGCAAGGTGGTGACCATGCCTGCGATTGAGGCGGTGACGGCATCTGGCCCCACTTCAACCGCGAGAGTATGAACGATCCCGCCGGCAATACATGCGGTGGCATAAACCTCGGTTCTCAGCACCATGGGCACTTCTCTGGCCAACACATCACGAATAATGCCGCCCCCACACGCGGTAATAACGCCCATGATTACCGCGACCAGTGGTGAAGTCCCATAGCTTAACGCTTTATCGACACCGATGCCGACGAAGACGGCTAAACCGACGGCGTCGGCGCAGGGTAATACGTACCAAGGGAGTCGGCGGGGGTGGCGAATAAGCAGCATGGTGGCAACACAGGTGGCAAGGATCACCCAAATATATAGTGTGTCACTGATCCAAAACACGGGCGTTGCTCCCATCGCCATATCGCGTACCGTTCCGCCCCCAATCGCGGTGGCGCAGGCAAGGACCACGACGCCAAAAGGGTCCATCCGTAAACGGCCAGCCATGAGTACACCAGAGATGGCAAATACTGCGGTGCCAAATAAATCAAATAAATACAAAATCATGGTTTGGGTCATCATGGGTCCTAGGTTGCGCGGCGCACCGTATCAAGTGCCTCACAGATTTGGGTTGCAGCCTGCAACGCACGGGGCGTTGCTCGTGTTAGCCAGTCTGGGTTTAATTGAAACGCATAGTGCTGAGCAAGGCTGGGGAGTAAGTCTTTCATACTTTGCCAGCTGGCAGGCAGTTCACCACCGGTATAAAACACAGTGTGCGGTTTGCGGGTGATCACTTGCTCCATATTCACTTGCGGATAAGCCGCGGGGCTATCGGCAAAAATGTTTTCGCCGCCACATAGCCTAAAAAGCTGGCTTGGCCAAGCGTGATCACTGGCTGTCATCAGTGGCGCGCCACTTAATAAATAAAAGTAAGGTACCGACGTCGCATCTTGATAGCGGGTATGCAGTGCATGCAGTTTTTGGTCGAAAGCGGCTGCATTTTTCTTGGCGATTTCGGGGTGGCGGCCATAACGGCCTAGTTCGCGAATAAAGCGGCTGATGTCGTCGAGTTTTTCGACATCAAGATAGCGGATTTCAATGCCCAGTTGCGCCAATGTTTCCAGTGGTTTAGGTGGGTTGCCGCCACGCCACGCCAAGATTAAGTCGGGCTTAAGCGCCACAATACGCTCCAGTTTGATGCCCCGATAGTTCGATACGCGTTCCAGCGTTTTTGCCTCCTCGGGATAATCACTGTACGCGCTGGCGGCGACGAGTTGTTCACCGAGGCCAGCAGCGTAAGCGAGCTCAGTGGCATGAGGAGCCAGACTGATCACACGAGGTGGGGCAGGGTGTGCATAAGCGGCCGTGGTAAAGAGAAAAGCGGCAACTAAAAGTCCGACGCCGCGAGGAGAGAGACCGAGCATGTTTTTTAATCCTTACACGATGAGCAAGCATAACGCGCTAAAGGCGATCCAAATGAGCATGCTCACTCTGAGTTTTTGACGTAATAACAAAAGGTGGTAGCACGCCGGTGTCACGCCACTGCCGATTTTTGTGCGCAATGTTTTGGTGCCTTGATAAATGGCAGGGCCTCCGAGGGAGAGCTGAAAGCGGCTACTGGCGCAGGCCAATAGCCAGCCAGGCCCCGGCGTGCGCCAGCGCTGTCCCTGTTGCCAACACGCTTTAAGGTGCGTGAGTGGGGAACGACCCAGTGCGAACAAGAGGGCAAATAGACGCATAGGAACGTAATCGAGTCCGTTGAGAAGACGTGCGACCGCTAAGCCAAATGGGTAGAAGGTGAGACGGCTCGGCGACCACACGCGCGCAAGACGGACTAAGCTGGCATACAGCAGGGCACCGACACCACCAAATAGCACAAAATAAAAAATCACACAGGCGCCATGACGTGCGGTGCCAAGCAATATCGTTTCTGCGCCTGCCTTACCCAGACCGACAATCGACAAGGACTCAGTTTCTCGGTTGACGCGGTTGGCCAAAAGTGCGCGTGCTGTCCCTTTGTCGTGTTGTTCAATGGCATCGGCAAATGCTTGGGAAAACGTATCAATATTGCGCCAATCGAGAGCAAGCCACAGCAGTAGCGCATCAAATAAAGGGCGAAACCAGACCAGCTCTCGAGTGGCAATCAGCAAGATCGCCAGCGTGCCACACATGAGTGCCAGTGCCAGCCCCCCTGCGAGCTTTCTCTGCCGCTTCGGGTCGGTTGGTTGGTTGACTTGGTCGGCTAAAATGAGCGCGTACTGTTGCCAGTATTGAAACGGAGAATAATTGGCGGATAAGGGGAGTAACCAATGGATTAATAGCGCCAACCACAGCGCCCAGAAGCTTGGGTGGTTGGCAGCCATAGTCAGCCAATATTGCGGGTTAAGCAGTGCATCCATAATGGCAAGGTTCATCCATGATAAGCGTTCGAAGGGTTAGTCGAAAAGCGCAACCATTTTTTCAACCATGGCGGACGAGCTTTTCGCAGCCAGCGGCAAAAACTCTTCAAACGTCATCGGTGATTCTTTTTCTGCCACCACATCAGAGATGGCGCGCACAACTACAAATGGGATCTTAAACTGGGCGCACACTTGTGCAATCGCTGCCGCTTCCATCTCTGCCGCTACCGCTTTAGGGAAGTGGGTACGAATGTGCTGACGGTGTGCATCGGTGTGCACAAAGGTATCGGCGGTGCAGATTAACCCGCGTACCACGTGTGTCTCGTCATCAATGGCTTTCTCGGCCAGTGCCATCAGTGCGTCGTCAGAGTCAAAGTGAGCCGGTTGCTGAGGAACTTGACCCATCTGGTAGCCAAATGCGGTTGCATCCGCGTCGTGGTAACACACTTGTGAGGAAATAACCACGTCACCGAGGTTTAATGAGGGTTCAAAAGCGCCGGCTGATCCGGTGTTAATCACGCAATCTGGCTTAAACTGTGACAGTAACAAGGTGGTGCCGACCGCTGCCGATACTTTACCAATGCCTGATTGGAGCAATACCACATCACGGCCCTGTAGTGTGCCGGTGTAGAAGGTGCAGCCTCCTTCGTGATGAGTGGTAAGGTTCGCGAGCTTATCACGCAGCAGGGTAATTTCCTGCTCCATAGCGCCAATAATGCCGATTTTCATCTTGATGATCCTGTTAGCACATAGAATGGGGTTAGTGTACATGAGGCAATAAAAAAGTGCCTCCTTTGAGGCACTTCTATTCAGTCGGGGTGGGAGAAGATCAGACTTCGAGGTAGTCCATGATCCCTTCGGCCGCTTTCCGTCCTTCATCAATGGCGGTGACCACTAAATCTGACCCGCGCACTGCATCACCACCGGCAAAAATTTTCGGGTTGGTGGTTTGATATAAGATGTCCCCGTTGGCTGGCGCTTTGATGCGGCCACGCTCGTCAAGGGCTACATCATAGGGCTCCAGCCACTCCATGGCATGGGGCTGGAAACCGAACGCCATGATCACGGCGTCTGCTTCTAGCACATGCTCACTGCCTTCAATCGGCTCTGGGCGGCGGCGACCGGCAGCATCAGGCTCACCGAGCTGGGTTTTTACCACGGTAACCCCGCGCACGTTGCCGTTTTCATCGACTTCAATGCCAAGAGGCTGAAGGTTGAACATAAAGTTCACGCCTTCCTCACGCGCGTTTTTCACCTCGCGGCGCGAGCCGGGCATATTCGCTTCGTCACGACGGTAGGCACAAGTCACACTGGCGGCTTGTTGACGAATGGAGGTACGGACACAGTCCATCGCCGTATCGCCTCCCCCGAGGACCACCACTCGCTTACCTGCCATATCGATGAAGGGTGGCGCGTTCTTCAGTTCCATCACTTTGTAGGTGTTGGAGACTAAAAATGGCAGTGCATCAAACACACCAGGTGCGTCCTCGTTGGCAAGACCAGCACGCATGTACTTGTACGTCCCGACGCCGAGGAAGACCGCATCAAACTCATCAATCAAGGTTTGCATGGCCACATCTTTACCGACTTCGGTGTTGAGACGAAACTCCACGCCCATTTCGGTGAAAATCCGTTGGCGGTTACGCATCACCTCTTTTTCCAGTTTGAATGACGGGATCCCGAAAGTGAGCAAGCCACCAATTTCCGGATAGCGGTCAAACACCACCGGTTTGACGCCATTGCGTACCAACACATCGGCACACGCAAGCCCAGCAGGGCCGGCACCGATTACGGCCACTTTTTTATCTGTCCACTCAACATGTGACATATCGGGCTTCCAGCCCATTTCAAACGCTTTATCGGTGATGTACTTTTCGACATTACCAATGGTCACAGCGCCAAAGTCATCATTGAGTGTACAGTCACCTTCGCAAAGCCGGTCTTGCGGACACACTCGGCCACAGACCTCAGGCAGGCTATTGGTTTGGTGCGATAGCTCAACGGCCTCTAAGATGCGTCCCTCATTGGCCAGCTTTAGCCATTGTGGAATGTAGTTATGTACAGGGCACTTCCACTCACAATAGGGGTTACCGCAATCTAAGCAGCGATCGGCTTGTGCCGACGCTTCTTTTTCGGTGAACGGCTCGTAGATTTCCACGAACTCTATTTTGCGGGTATCAATCGGCTTTTTTCGCGGGTCGATACGCTGCACATCGATAAACTGATATACGTTCTGGCTCATGGATCCCTCCTTTACTGCGCCTGAACTCGCAGCTCGGCAGCGCTGCGACTCTGGTGGCCTAACAAGGTGCTGACATCAGCGGCTTTAGGTTTGACCAAATAGAAACGGTGTACCCATTGGTCAAAATCAGCCAGCAGTTGTTGCGCACGATCTGAACCTGTCAGCTCTAAATGTTGCGCGATCAGTCCGCGTAAGTGCTCTTGATGAATGGCCAGAGATTCTAGCGACAGCGCTTCGACCAACTCTGGATTGATGCGGCGGTTAAAATCGCCTTCCTCATCGAGCACATAGGCAAAGCCGCCGGTCATTCCAGCGCCAAAGTTGACGCCAGTGCGACCTAAAATCGCGACGATACCGCCCGTCATATATTCGCAGGCGTTATCTCCCGCGCCTTCGACGATCGCATGGGCTCCTGAGTTACGCACGGCGAACCGTTCGCCTGCTTTCCCTGCCGCAAACAGCTTGCCACCAGTGGCACCATACAGGCAGGTATTGCCCATGATGGTGGACTCATGACTGGCAAAGGCGGATCCTACAGGCGGACGGATCACGATTTCACCGCCACTCATCCCTTTGCCGACATAGTCATTGGCATCGCCGACAAGGGTGATATTAACCCCTGCCGCATTCCATACCCCGAGGGATTGACCCGCAGTGCCTTGCAATTGAATATCCAGAGGGTTAGCTGCCATGCCTGTGTTGCCATAGCGTTTTGCAATCGCGCCAGAGAGGCTAGCACCGACTGAACGGTCGGTATTGCGTACCGATTTGTAGATGCTGGCTCGTCGGTTAGCGTCAATCGCATCCCCTAGTTCACTGAGCAAGGCTTGGTTGAGCGGTGCATTATCAAAAGGCGTATTGGGCTCACTGCAATATAAGGTTTTGCCCGGCCAGGGTGTGGGCGCCTCGAGAATATGGCTCAAGTCGAGTTTGAGCTGCTTGGCGGTAAAGCCATCAACTGCTTCCAGCAAGTCCGTTCGGCCAATGAGATCGGTGAGCTTTTCGACACCAAGCTCAGCGAGCAGCTCGCGAACTTCTTCGCCTAAGCCTTTAAAGAAGTTCATTACCTGCTCAGGTAAGCCTTTAAAGTAGTCGCGACGAAGCGTGTCATCTTGGGTCGCCACACCGGTTGCACAGTTATTCAGGTGGCAAATACGCAAGTATTTACAGCCCAACGCCACCATAGGCGCGGTGCCAAAGCCGAAGCTCTCTGCACCTAAAATGGCGGCCTTTACAATATCGAGGCCAGTTTTGAGGCCGCCATCGACTTGTAAGCGAATTTTGTGGCGTAAGCCATTTTCCACGAGGGCTTGCTGGGTTTCGGCGAGGCCTAATTCCCAAGGGCTACCGGCGTATTTCACGGAGGTCAATGGGCTTGCCCCCGTGCCGCCGTCATACCCTGAAATGGTGATCAGGTCGGCATAGGCTTTTGCCACACCAGTAGCAATGGTGCCTACGCCCGGTTCGGAGACCAGTTTGACCGATACCAATGCGCTTGGGTTGACCTGCTTTAAATCAAAAATCAGCTGCGCCAAGTCTTCAATCGAGTAGATATCATGGTGTGGCGGTGGCGAAATCAAGGTGACACCGGGGACTGAGAAACGCAATTTGGCGATCTCGGCCGTGACTTTATGGCCGGGCAATTGTCCGCCTTCACCGGGTTTCGCCCCTTGTGCCACTTTGATTTGCAGCACATCGGCATTGGTGAGGTAGTGGGGAGTGACCCCAAAACGGCCCGATGCAATTTGCTTGATTTTGGAGTTACGCTCGCTATTGAAACGGCGTGGGTCTTCACCCCCTTCACCGGAGTTCGAGTGGCCGCCAAGGCGGTTCATCGCAATGGCTAACGCTTCGTGCGCTTCAGGGCTCAAAGCACCTATGGACATGGCCGCGGAATCAAAGCGTTTAAATAGCTCGGTGGCGGGCTCAATGCGTTCAAGCGGTAATGGTGTGTCGGCTTTTTTCAAACGCATTAGGTCGCGCAAGGTTGCCACCGGACGTTCATTCACCGTTTTCGCGTAGGTTTTGTAGTCCATTGCTTCCCCAGAGCGCACTGCACTTTGCAGATTTTTTACTACATCTGGGTTGTAAGCATGATACTCGCCATCGTGGACGTATTTGAGTAACCCACCATGCTCTAGCGGCTTACGTTTAATCCAAGCACGACGTGAAAGGTTGACTAAGTCTTGCTGGAAGTCATCAAAGTTCGCCCCTTGAATGCGGCTTGCGACACCTTTAAAGCAAAGCTCTACCACATCGTCATGCAGGCCGACCGCTTCAAACAGCTGCGAACAGCGGTAAGAGGCAATGGTCGAGATCCCCATTTTTGACATGATTTTAAATAGGCCCTTGTTGATGCCATTTCTAAAATTCACCATCACATCGCGATAGGGCTTTTTGATTGCGCCAATGTCGACTTGATTGGCTAGTGTTTCGTAGGCGAGGTATGGGTAGATAGCCGTGGCACCAAAGCCGAGTAATACGGCAAATTGGTGCGGATCACGTGCACTCCCGGTTTCAATGATGATGTTGGCATCACAGCGCAAGTTTTCGCGGACCAGACGCTTTTGCACCGCCCCGACTGCCATAGCGGCAGGGATAGGGAGTTTGTCTTTATTGATACTGCGATCAGACAGGACTACCAGTACCGTGCCATCGCGCACGCAGCGCTCGGCTTGATCGCAAAGATCTAAGATGGCCTGCTGCAGATCTTTCTCGTTCGGATCGTAGTTAATATCGAGAATGCTGTTGCGATAATAGGTATCGTCGAGCTCGAGTAACTGCACCATGTCTGAGAACAAGAGCACTGGCGATTTAAACGCGACGCGCTCAGCGTGGCCATCAGTCTCGCAGAAAACGTTCATTTCCCGGCCGATACAGGTGGCCAGTGACATCACGTGGTTTTCACGCAAGGGATCAATGGGTGGGTTGGTAACCTGAGCAAACTTCTGACGGAAGTAGTCACTCACACAGCGGGGACGAGAAGATAGTACCGCCATGGGCGTATCATCGCCCATCGAACCGGTCGCTTCTTGACCGATATCCCCGAGCACCTTGACGACTTGCTCGACTTCCTCGTTCGACATCCCAAACAGCTTTTGGTAAACCTTCAGTTGGGTGTCTTGCAAGCTCCGGCTGCCTTCGCTGGCATCATCATCAAGTTCTTCAAACGGGGTCAAGCGACGCACGTGAGCATCGAGCCATTCCCGATAGGGGTGGCGACTTTTCAGTTCATTATCGATTTCCGCTGAGTGCCAAATTTTGCCTTCTCGGGTATCGATCACCAGCAATTCACCCGGGCCAACACGCCCTTTTTCAGCGACCTCATCAGGCGCGTAATCCCAAATGCCAATTTCAGAGGCGAGGGTGATGAATTTATCTTTAGTGACCACATAACGCGCAGGGCGCAAGCCGTTGCGGTCGAGATTACAAGCTGCATAACGGCCGTCAGACATCACAATACCGGCAGGACCATCCCATGGCTCCATGTGCATGGAGTTAAAGTCATAGAATGCACGCAGCTCATCATCCATATCCGGATGGTTTTGCCAAGCGGGCGGCACAAGTAGACGCATGGCGCGGAAGAGATCCATGCCACCGGACAAAAATACCTCAAGCATGTTATCTAGGCTCGACGAATCCGATCCTGATTCATTGACAAAAGGTGCGGCCTGATGGAGGTCTGGCAATAAGGGCGAGTTAAATTTGTATGCCCGTGTTCGTGCCCATTGGCGGTTACCTTCAATGGTGTTGATTTCACCATTGTGGGCAAGGTAACGAAACGGTTGAGCGAGCGGCCAGCGTGGTTGCGTGTTAGTACTAAAACGCTGGTGGAATAAACAGATCGAAGACTCGAGGCGTAAATCGGCCAAATCGGTGTAAAAGCGCGGCAAATCTGCCGGCATACACAAGCCTTTGTAGACGATGGTTTGGGTCGACAGACTGGTAATGTAGAAATCTGTGTCGTCAGCTAACGCTTTCTCTGCGCGGCGGCGCGCAATATACAGGCGACGTTCTAAATCGCGTGCGCGCCAACCGGCCGGGCCGTTAATAAAGACTTGTTCGATAACGGGGAGTGATTGCTTGGCGATTTCACCCAGCACGTCAGGGTTGGTTGGTACCGTACGCCAACCAACCACGGAGAGTGTTTCGGCACCAATTTCTTGTTCAAACACCGCGCGGGCGCGCTGCGCTTTCACCGGATCTGTGCTCAGGAAAAGCATTCCCACCGCATACAAACGGCTCAGGTTCCATTGGTTTTGTTCGGCAATAAGGCGAAAGAAACGGTCGGGCTTTTGGAGCAATAACCCACAACCGTCCCCGGTTTTACCATCGGAGTTAATCCCTCCGCGGTGGGTCATGCGATCAAGTGCGGAAATGGCGGTACGAACCAACTTGTGGCTGGGCTCACCTTCTTGATGGGCGATCAAACCAAAACCACAGTTATCCTTTTCCAACATTGGGTTGTACAGCGACATTGCAATTCTCCCTTGCTACTGCGTCACTCGCAGTGATTGCATTTATTGTCGTGATCCTCCTGACCACTCTGAAAGCGTCTAGGACTGTGACAGCTCACCCGTTATGTTGTGTTTTTTTAACGGGAAAATCGCGTGCTTGTAAGTAATTAAATTACTGATTTTCAACGCGATGCCTAGCCTGCCGTATCCAGAAAGCGCTATTCAGCGACCTTTCAAATTAACGGCAAAGCAGTTAAAGGTCAAATTTTATTATGCAGCCTTTATGCACCATGAAGCTTGGTGTGATGTCAATTAAACACCTGATATTTTCAGGTTTTGTGCCAATTTTTTCGGGAATAATAGCTATTCGCGTTTATGCTGTTTTGTTAAATAATTATTAATTTAAGGCCAAATTCGAGCATAAATTCTAACCAAAGAAAGAAATAAAGCAGGGTGCGTTTTATGTCTTCAGTTTCATAGCAAGATACGCTGTGATTTGATGTAAAAAAATGACAACTGACAGTAAAAACCTGTGAGGCACGTAGCCATGTATTTTGAGAAAACTGTGGCAAAATAGCGCTTCTATAAGCGACGCAACGGGAAAAGATGTCGCGAATCAAGGATGGTTGTGATCACACAGGAGCCGCATGGCATTTTTCATTTTATTTACATTTCTTGTTTTAGGTGCGGTGCTTGGCTACGCGTGGCGTGCGCGACAAGAAACCGTCGCGTTAACCCATTGGCGAGTGTATATGGCTGATCTCGATACGCCCCATGCCATTGTTACCGCCGATGAGGGTGACATCTTGTATGCCAATGCTGCTTGTGTGGAGGCATTTTCATTGGTGGACAGCAAAAACCACTTTAAAACGGCCAATGAGCACCAACGACAAGCGGTACGCGCCTTCATTGTTGCTCAGCAGTGGCCACGTCCTTTCTCTAATGTCGAAGCTAAGGTCAAAGCGCCTGGCGCGAATCGAGTACGCATTGGCGTGCGCTTGTCGGGCTTACCCATTCGTTGTCGGCGTAAAAAAGCATGGTTAGTGTCGCTAGCACCGCTGGCGCGCCACGCGCAATGGCAGTTACAGCATCAAGAACATGGTGTTTTGCTTAGCGTGATTAATTCGTTGGCTGAATTGGTTTGCTTTCAAGATGTCGATGGCAATGTGGTGGGAACCAATGCGGCCTTTGACCGCTTTTGGCGAGGCCGCGAGCAAGAGGGCATTATGTGGCATGCCGATCAGCCGTTGTCTGGCTCAAAGACGGTGCGTACTTGGGCATCGCAGTTAAACGGCGAAAGCTGTTTGCTCGAAACTAATATCACGGCGCTTAAAAATGATCAGCAACAGGTGGTTGGCACCTTGAGCATCAGTCATGATGTGACCGACTGGCACCAAATGCAGCAAAGTTTGCAACGCGAGGTGCATCATCGCCAATCGGCTGAGCAAGCGCTTCAGCAACGGAGCAATTTACTGAGCGCGATTTTTAATGCCAGTGTGGATCCGATTGGCATCTTTGATCAGGACTATTACCACCTTGCCTGTAATCAAGCCTATGCCGATGCGCTCGGGGTCTCCATTGAAGCGCTTGAGACCTCTCCAGCGCAAGAGGTCGTCGATGCAGATATTTTTGATCAGCATCGTCAGCGCGATCAGCATGTACTGGATACTGGGGAAACCGTTACCTATGAAGATGTGATTTGGCGGCCCAGCGGCGAGCAAACTTGGTTTGAAGTGACGAAATCGCGTATTGATGATCCGGTGACTGACAGCTTTGCAGTACTGGTGATGGCGCGCGATATCACCGAACGTAAGCACACCCAACAACAGCTAGCGGATGCGATCATGTCATTCCAAGAAATGAGCTTCGTGGATAGTTTGACCCAAGTGGCGAATCGACGCAGCTTTGATGAGCAATTGCGCAAGTTATGGCGGTCACACGCCCGTGAACAAACACCGCTTGCCTTGATCCTCTGTGACATCGACCATTTCAAACTTTACAACGATAATTATGGCCATCAACAAGGCGACTGGGCCTTGCAGCAAGTGGCGAACGCTTTTAAATCGGCGATTAATCGACCACTTGATGCGGTCGCACGTTATGGTGGAGAGGAATTTGCTATTGTATTGCCTCACACTGAGCTTGATGGGGCTGCTTTAGTTGCCGAGCGGGCAAGGGCGGCGTTGGCCGAGCGTGAAATCGCGCATCAGTATTCCCCGGTCGCAGCGGTGATGACCGCGAGTCTGGGCGTTGCGTGTATGATCCCCTCACCCGAAGGGGATTATGGGGAGCTTATCCATCAAGCCGACTTAGCCATGTACCAGGCGAAGCGGCTGGGGCGCAATCAAGTCAGCTTAATGGGACCAACGTCTAGCGCCACAGAGAGCGATGCGCGACGCCCTGAGCATGAACACTTCCACTCTTAACTGGCGTGTAGTAAGCCTTTATGAAACAACTCAAAGTATTAGCGCAGTATTATGTTGATTTGCTGGTCAAGCTGGGCATTGTCCGCTTCAGCATGCTACTTGCACTCGCGCTTGTGGCACTGGCCGTGGTGGTGCAAGTGGGCATCACCTTGGTGCTGGAAGGCACGGTGCAAAATATCGACATTATCCGCTCGATTTTCTTCGGCCTGGTGATCACCCCTTGGGCGGTTTATTTTTTGTCCGTGGTGGTGGATCAGCTGGAAGAATCGAGGCAGCGCTTATCTAAGCTGGTGTCTAAATTAGAAGAGATGCGTGCGCGAGACATGCGTCTTAACCGGCAATTGACCGAAAATATTGAGCAACTGAATTTAGAAATCGACGAGCGTAAAAAAGCTGAGAGTGCGCGCCAAGAGGCGATCAAGGATCTAGAAAACGAGGTGTATCAGCGGGAAAAAGCTCAGCTAGAGCTGGCCGAGCAAACCGCATTGCTGCGCTCGTTTATTGATGCGTCGCCGGATCTGATTTATTACCGCAATGCGAAGGGGCAGTTCTCCGGCTGTAACCGCGCGATGGAAGAGCTGACCGGCTATAAAGAGAAGGCGCTGAAGGGCCTGACGCCGTGGGATGTCTATCGCGAGGATATCGCCGCGAAAGTGGTGGAGACCGATCAGCAAGTCTTTGATAACAATGTCTCCATTACCTACGAGCAATGGCTTGAGTATCAAGATGGACGCAAGGCCTATTTTGAACTGCGCAAAGTCCCTTTCTTTGCGCGAGACGGGCGTCATTTGGGATTGCTGGGCTTTGGCCGTGAAATCACCGAACGTAAGCGTTATCAAGATGCATTGGAGAAAGCGAGCCGAGATAAAACCGCCTTTATCTCCACCATCAGCCACGAGCTGCGCACACCGCTTAATGGGATTGTCGGGTTGAGCCGCATGCTATTGGACTCGCCGCTGGATGATGATCAACGCAATTACTTACGTACCATTTACGTCAGTGCCATCACCTTGGGTAATATTTTCAACGATATTATCGATTTAGATAAATCCGATCGAAACCGGCTGTCCTTGTATCCCACTAGCATCGATCTGCGTGAATTTGTTACTGAGATTGAAAACATCTCTGGCCTGATGGCGGAGCAAAAAGGGCTGCGTTTTGAGCTTGAACGGGTGACAGATTTGCCGGAATTTGTCGCCGTGGATGCGACACGACTACGGCAAATTTTGTGGAATCTGGTCGGGAATGCGGTCAAGTTCACCAAGCAAGGCTGTGTGATCATCACCGTCAGTGCAGATGTGGAGGACGACAACGCGCATCTTTGCTTTGAAGTTGAAGACAGCGGGGTGGGGATCCCTGCTGATGAGCAAGATAAAATTTTTGCCATGTACTATCAGGTAAAACAAGGCGAAGAAAACTTGCATGCTGTGGGAACCGGGATTGGACTTGCCGTATCTCGCCAGTTAGCACGCATGATGGGAGGCGACATTACCGTCGATAGTGAAGAAGGCGAAGGGAGTACCTTTACCGTCACGGTTTCCGTGCCTTTGAGTGAGCCTGCGGATGATGAAGTCCAACTGCCCACGCGCAGCGATAGCCGCTTACGCATTTTGCTTGTCGAAGATATTGAGCTGAATATCACGGTCGCTACCAATTTATTGGAAAGTCTAGGCCATGAGGTGACCGTTGCGCGAGATGGTCAGTCGGCACTCAACACCTTTATGCCGGGGGCGTTTGATTTACTGTTGTTAGATATTCAATTACCGGATATGACCGGCTTTGATATTGCAGCAACATTACGCGAAACACAGTCGAGCTTACCACCACTTGTTGCATTAACCGCCAATGTGATCAAAGACAAAGGCGAGTACATCGACAAAGGCATGGATGATGCAATCAGCAAGCCGATTAGTGTCGCGGCACTTAGCCAAGTGATTGAGCGTTATGCGCTGGCGGAGGGGCAAGAAGCGGTGACTGACGAGAGTGCGTCGACGCGGCCAGTCGCAAGCGAGCAAGCGGAAAAGCTGTTGGATATGGACATGCTCACCGGCTATGTCGAGCTGGTTGGCACCGAGCCTGTGCGAAAAAGCATTGAAATGTTTGAACAATTGATGCCGGAATACATCGCGATTCTTGATTCGAATATGACCGCACGCGACCAAGATGGCATTGTGTCGGAAGCGCATAAAATTAAAGGTGCGGCAGGCTCAGTGGGCTTAAAGCATGTGCAAAAAGTGGCTCAAAAAGCGCAGTCTCCCGAGTTACCTGCGTGGTGGGAGAATATTGCCGATTGGGTTGATGAAATTAAAGTAGGCTATCAGCACGATCTGACGGTGTTAAAAGCATGGTTAGATGAGCAATCCTCCTAAACGCCACCAATAAGCTAAACAAAAAAGGCGCCATCAGGCGCCTTATTCATATTGGGTGTGCAACTTATTGATCTTCGAGCTCACCACAGAAGCGATAGCCTTCACCATGAATGGTGGCAATGATCTCTGGGGTGTCGCTGTGTGATTCGAAGTGCTTACGAATACGACGAATTGTGACATCCACAGTACGGTCATGCGGCTTTAGCTCGCGACCTGTCATCTTTTTCAACAGCTCAGCACGGGTCTGGATTTTGCCTGGGTTTTCACAGAAGTGCAGCAGGGCACGAAACTCTGAACGCGGCAATTTGAACGACTCGCCTTCAGGGTTAATCAAAGAGCGGCTGTTGATATCAAGAACCCAACCATTAAACACATACTGTTCAACGTTGCGTTTTTCTTCACCACCGTTCACGCTACTCATCGCACGGGTTAACAAGTTACGTGCACGAATGGTCAATTCACGAGGGTTAAATGGCTTGGTGATGTAGTCATCGGCACCAATTTCCAGCCCTAGGATTTTGTCGACCTCGTTGTCACGGCCCGTCAAGAACATCAATGCCATGTCGCCTTGTTCACGCAATTCACGCGCGAGCAATAGACCGTTTTTACCGGGCAAGTTGATGTCCATAATCACCAAGTGCACTTGATGATTGGATAGGACTTGATGCATCTCGTCGCCATCGCTGGCTTCAAAGACATTGTAACCTTCCGCTTCAAAGATACTTTTCAGCGTGTTACGTGTGACTTGTTCATCTTCTACAATCAGAATTTGCGGGGTTTGCATTGGCGATACCTAATATCTAAATAGAATCCGGTTGCACTTCACAGTCTAGTTCCACTAGCCCATGAAAAAAATTTACAAAATTGCGAGAGGATGCCTCGCAATCAACATATGGCACGCCATCCATAGAGAGGTGTGTGTCGATGCTAGACAACGCACCGTGTGTTCCAGTTGAGGTGGGGCGTTATCGGCCCTCGTAAGCCTCAGAGGCAATCACTGTTATATCCATTGATTGCCGCTAATTGTATTCATTTAACAGCGCGCTAACAATATATTACGGTGAACGTTGATGATTTTTTTCATCCTTTATTGACCCCAATCAAAAGCATCTTTGTTGGTGATTAGGGTCAACTTCCCGTTTAACTTTATGAATACTAGCGCATAATTAGCAATTAAGCATAATGTTAGTAACGAACAGGTGTAAATAATGTGTGATCAGAATAACGCCAGCGATTTGTGGAAAACTTACCAGCAGATCGCATTTCGGGCACCCCAAGCACCCAGTGTCCGCTCTTTTGCCATTCTTACCGCATTTAACCCTCGTAGCCAACCTTTATCTGAGAAAGAGAATCAATTACGTAATCGTCAACTCGCGGATGAGATGGAGAAAGCGGGGATCCGCTATTGGGCAATGCATGGTGGGGCACCTGATGGCAGCTGGTTTGAGCCGGGCTTTGCGGTTGCCCTGAGTCAAGACGAAGCGATTGCATTGGCGAAAACGTGGCAGCAAAACGCGATTTATTGGGTGGAGGAGGATACATTATGGTTACTGCCTGCACTGATGACAGATTTTGCGCCGCAGTCACTAGGCGTGACGTTTTCATCCCTGCTGGAGTTGACAGACTCATCAATGGACTAAGGAGAGCATCATGGACGATAGGCTACCTGATTTATGCGACAACCACCCAGACGCTGTGCGTTGGTTACCCATTCAGTGGCAAGATTTTGGCGCGGTGAGCGGCTTTGAAGGACGGATACGTACTGTTCGCTGTTATCACGATAACTCCAAAGTGAAAGCGCTTCTCGCAACGCCCGGCCAAGGTCAGGTTTTAGTGGTTGATGGCGGCGGTGCGATGGATCGTGCGTTATTGGGCGATATGATCGGAAAAAGTGCGGTCGACAATGGTTGGGCGGGGGTGGTGATTGCCGCGCCAGTGAGGGATGTGGCGACGCTTGCCACCTTGCCTATTGGCATTAAAGCACTCGGCGTCTGTCCGATTAAAACCCAAAAACGGGACTGGGGAGAGGTAGATGTGGTGCTAACGCTGGAAGGCGTGTTAGTGACCCCGGGTGACTACCTGTATGCTGACAAAAACGGTGTGCTGGTTTGCGCGCAGCCTTTGAGTACGATCAGCGACGTGGATTAAGCATTCACGCTGTCGTTACACGTTGTTAAAAGCGTAACCCGACGCCGAGTTGGTAAATGGACTCGGTGTCTTTTTCAGGATCGAACTCTACATCCAGCCCAGCATTGACATCGAAATAGTCACTCAATTGGTAGCGGCTGCTGACCCCCCATTGGTTAACGCTTTTATCACGTTGGTAGCCGTGGCTCAGTTGGCTTGAAACATGTAACTTGTCGGTAAATCGGTACTCAATGCCGCTGAGCAAGCCGCGTTGCGTGGGGGCTGTCTGGGTTTCGCTTTTCATTTGCGTGCCAAGGTAAACGGAGAGATTACTCAAGGGGTAGCGATAGCCTGATTCTATGGTCCAGCTATCAAACCCGCCTCCTGCCGAGGGCATCGACTGGATAAAAAAGCGATTAGAGTCGGCTATCGTTTCGGTCTCGAACGATAGCATTTGCTCGCCAAATGCAGGGGTTGCCACTATATGCAAGGCGAGTGCGAACAATCCGAATTGTTTCACTCTAGGTTCCTTTGCGTTGTTATTTTTGTCGGTTTCGTCACCGCTGATGATCAGTGTAGACAAAAAAGTGTGCGCGGTCGCAACTTTGTCTAAAAAAACGTCATGCTATTGACGTACCTGATAAGCGCCAGCGTGTGATGACGACAATAAAACAACAAGCAAAATTGACGCCAGGTTAAGCGTGTTTAGGCTTTGACTAACTGAAGCGCATCGCTGTAGGGGCGCACATCATGGAAGTAGCCCTCTTGAACCTGATGCTGCAGTTGCTGCCAAAATTCGGCCTCAAAAAGCTCGGGATGTAGGCGCTCAAACTCATCACGTAGCGAAGGGTTGACCAACAAAAAGGTACGAAACTCTTCGGGAAACACATCATTTTCTCCCACGCTGTACCAAGGCTCTGCGGCTAGCTCATCTTCTGGATAACGCGGTGGCGGTATGCGGCGGAAGTTCACCTCAGTGAGATAGGCGATTTCATCATAATCATAGAAAATCACCCGATTATGGCGGCTGACGCCAAAGTTTTTAAACAACATGTCACCGGCAAAAATATTGGCAGCTGCGAGCTCTTTGAGGGCATCACCGTATTCTTGCACTGCTTGGGTTAAGGCGTCAGGACTGGCTTGCTCGAGATAAATATTGAGCGGGATCATCCGCCGCTCCATATACAAATGGCGGATCCGTACTTCTGTGTCAGTGACGGACACACATGAAGGCGCCACGTTTAGCAATTCGTCAATCAGTGCATCGCTGAAACGGTGACGAGGAAAGATAAAGTTCCGATACTCCTGCGTGTCGGCCATGCGTCCCACCCGATCGTGCTCTTTAACGAGGCGGTATTTCTCGCGCACTTGGGCGTGCGTCATTTGTTTTTGCGGTGCGAATTTGTCTTTGATGATCTTAAACACAAAGCCGTATGAGGGCAGCGTGAACACTGACATCACCATCCCTTTGATCCCCGGCGCAATATCAAACAAGTCATCAGAATTATCCAAATGATAGAGAAATTCGCGGTATAGCTCGGTTTTACCATGTTTTTGACAGCCGATCGCGGTGTAGAGCTCTGCCGGGGTTTTATTGGGCATCAACTGATTGAGAAAGTCGACTAAAGCGGCTGGGACGGGGGCATACACCATAAAATAGGAGCGCGCGAAACCAAATACGATACTCACATCGTCGCTATCGGTAATACATGCATCAATATACAGCTCGCCGTCATCTGAGATAAGCAAGGGCAGCACGAGGGGACGGCGTTGGTTCGCCATATCCAGACGGCCAATTAAGTACGCCCCTTTGTTGCGAAAAAACGGCTGACGCACCATTTCAATGGTGAAGCTCATGGTTAACTGCGGACCAAAGCGTTGCTGAAGGATTTGCGTAATGCGCTTAAGATCGCCACTTTTATCTCGCCACGGTAGGGTAAAGGGCGTGCTGTCTAGCATGCGCTCTAGCGTGGCATAAATGCCAGCTTGCGATTGAAAGCGTCGCAACAAGGGCGTTGGATACTTGGGAATACGTCCGCCTTGTGAACTTTGCACAAACAGTTTGTCACGACGAATATTTCGGTGTTCGAAAATACGGCAATACACCGAATTGAAAAAACTCTCAGCGATATCGTAGCGTGGGTAATCATCAAGGAGCCTGATGTAGGCTGCTTTCACTGCCATCAAAAAGGAGCGTGTGGCGTGTTCTTTGCCCAGCATGGCGCGCAGTTGCTGACTCACTAAGCCGACATGGTGATCGTAAAATTGAATACGCGTTTTCAGTGCTTGCTGCACGCTTTTCCAATCTTGCTGCTCAAAGCGCTCTTGAGCGCCTGATGTCACATCTAAGAAGCGACCGTACATGGCATCCGAGCCCTGTAATATCGTATTTGCGACCAATTGCGCCATGGCGTCCTGTGTCATTCGTTTTCCCTGCTTCCATGCCGTTTTTGTTCTCTTCAACCTCTCAGAGTTTTGGCGAAAAAGCAATCAGTGTCACTTTTTTGTTGACCTAGGCGGCATGATTCGATACACCTAAATAGAACTCAACAAAACAAACGATAAACGCAACACACATGCAACTGACGATCAGCACCCTTACCACCACAACAACCACCATTATTACTGGCACAATGTGTGTTGGTGCGGGCTGATACGCACAGAATTTCCAAGAAAAGCCCGTACCCTCACCGGTACGGGCTTTTTTTTATCTTAAGAGAGAGGTCCCAAACGGATGCGAGTTTTAAAATTTGGTGGCACATCGCTTGCCGATGCAGAGCGATTCAGTCGTGCCGCTGACATCATTGTTAGCAATCAGGGTCAGAGTGACGTCTCTGCTGTTTTGTCCGCCCCAGCGCGTGTTACCAATATTCTGGTGTCCGTGGTGGATAATACGGTTAAACATGGAGAGGCTGAGCTGCCACTCAAAGAGCTAGAAACCATTTTCACCGCGCTGTTCCAAGGTCTTGCCGAACGCCAGCCTAATCTCGACACCCAGCCTTTGTTCGATAAACTCTCTCGCAGCCTCGGGCAGCTACGTCAATATGTACACGGTATGAACCTTCTGGGGCTTTGCCCGGACAGCACCTATGCGAGGGTGGTCAGCAAGGGGGAGCGTTTGTCCGTGGCAGCCATGCAGGCGTTGTTAGCGGCGCGTGGCTATCAAGTCTTTGAGATTGACCCGGTCAGTTATTTTGCCGCTTCTGGCAGTTACCTGAGTGCAGAAGTAGACATTGAAACCTCTTCGCAACGCTTTAAACAGTCTCCCATTCCCGCTAATCATGTTGGCTTGATGCCGGGCTTTATGGCCGGCAATGAGCAAGGCGAGCTGGTGACTTTAGGCCGCAACGGCTCCGATTACTCCGCTGCGGTGCTGGCCGCTTGTGTCCGCGCAGAGTGCTGCGAAATCTGGACGGATGTCGATGGTGTCTATAACTGCGATCCCCGCTTGGTGCCAGATGCGCGTTTGCTGAAGTCGCTAAGTTATCAAGAAGCGATGGAGCTGTCGTACTTTGGTGCCAAAGTGCTCCACCCTAAAACCATCGCCCCTATTGCTCGCTTCCATATTCCTTGTTTGATTAAAAATACGGCCAATCCTCAAGGCGCAGGTACCTTGATTGGCGATGATACTGGTGAAGATAAGCTTGCCATTAAAGGGATCACCACGCTTAGCGATTTGAGTATGGTCAATATCTCTGGTCCGGGGATGAAGGGAATGGTTGGTATGGCTTCACGTGTGTTTGGCGCCATGTCATCCGCGGGCGTTTCCATCGTGCTGATCACCCAATCGTCGTCGGAGTACAGTATTAGTTTCTGTATTCAAGCGCAGGATAAAGTGAAAGCTGAGAAGGCGTTGCGGACCCACTTTGAACTTGAGCTTAAAGATGGTTTGCTTGAGCCTGTTGAGTTTATCGATCATCTATCGATTGTCTCCTTGGTAGGGGATGGTATGCGCACTTCAAAAGGGATTGCGGCGCGCTTTTTCACCTCGCTAGCGGAAGTGAATGTCAATATTGTCGCCATTGCCCAAGGTTCATCAGAGCGTGCTATCTCGGCGGTTGTCCCCTCAGAGCGTGTCTCGGAAGCGGTGAAAGCCTGCCATGAAAACTTGTTTAACAGCCAACATCACCTCGATGTGTTTATCGTCGGTGTGGGCGGTGTCGGTGGCGAGTTGATTGAGCAAATTCGCCGTCAACAAGCGAAGCTGCAGCAGCAAGGCATTGTGATGCGTGTCTGTGGACTGGCAAATAGTAAAGGCATGTGGCTGAACAGCCAAGGCATTAACCTAGATAGCTGGCGTGATGAGCTACCCAATCACCTTTCGCCGTTTAGCCTTGCCGGTATGATTCAGTTGGTGCAGCGCAATCATATTATCAACCCAGTATTGATTGACTGCACAGCAGAGCAACAAGTCGCGGATCAGTATGCGGACTTCTTACGTGCGGGCTTCCATGTGATCACGCCTAACAAAAAAGCCAATACCAGTAGCATGGCTTACTACCAACAGCTGCGTCAGGCGGCGCGCGCGACACATCGTAAGTTTATGTATGAAACCACGGTGGGGGCTGGCCTTCCCGTGATTGAAAACCTGCAAAACCTGATTGCTGCAGGGGACGAGCTATCACGATTTTCTGGGATCTTGTCGGGGTCGCTATCACACATTTTTGGCAAATTAGATGAAGGCGTAAGCTTTAGTGATGCCACCAAGGTTGCGCGTGACAGTGGCTTCACCGAGCCCGACCCACGTGACGATCTATCTGGTATGGATGTGGCGCGTAAACTGTTAATTTTGGCACGAGAAGCCGGCATGCATTTAGAGCTGGAAGATGTCGAAGTTGAGCCTGCGTTGCCACCAGGCTTTGATCAGTCGGGTGATGTGGAGTCCTTTATGGCACGCTTGCCGGAGGCGGATGCTTACTTTAAGCAATGGTCAGAGCAAGCGGCTCAAGAGGGCAAGGTGCTGCGCTATATCGGCGGTATTGAAGACGGTCAATGCTTCGTGAAAATTCAAGCCGTAGACAGTGACGACCCTATGCACAAAATTAAAGATGGCGAAAATGCACTCGCCTTTTACAGCCGCTATTATCAGCCGATTCCATTGGTCTTGCGCGGATATGGGGCAGGCACCGCCGTGACGGCGGCAGGGGTGTTCGCTGATTTGATGCGCACCTTGGGCTGGAAGCTAGGAGTGTAGTGATGACAGTACGCGTTTACGCACCCGCTTCAATTGGTAATGTGAGTGTGGGCTTTGATGTATTAGGTGCAGCGGTCAGCCCCATCGATGGCAGCTTGCTGGGGGATGTGGTTGAAGTGAAATCGGGCGGCGACCGCCCCTTTTCGCTGCGCTGTGAAGGGCGATTTACCGACAAGCTTCCTGCTAATGAAAAGGATAATATTGTCTATCAGGCCTACCAAGCGTATGCACATGCACTGCAGGATAAGGGGATCGCGGTAAAGCCGGTAGCGATGTTGCTGGAAAAGAATATGCCCATCGGCTCCGGATTGGGTTCCAGCGCGTGTTCGATTGTGGCAGCGCTTGATGCGTTAAACCGCTTTCACGGTAACCCACTGGATGAAACCACCATGCTCGCGCTAATGGGGGAGATGGAAGCCAGTATTTCGGGCAGCTTACACTATGACAATGTGGCGCCTTGCTACTTAGGTGGCTTGCAATTGATGCTGGAAAGCCAAGGCGTGATCAGCCAAGCCGTGCCACATTTTGACAACTGGTATTGGGTGATGGCTTATCCTGGGATTAAAGTATCGACTGCAGAAGCACGCACTATCTTGCCCGCACAGTATCGCCGTCAAGATGTCATTGCCCACGGTCGATATTTGGGCGGCTTTATTCACGCGTGTCACACTCAGCAACCTGCTCTGGCGGCGAGCTTGATTTGTGATGTGATTGCAGAGCCCTATCGGCAAAAACTGTTGCCGGGCTTTGTTGAAGCGCGGACGTATGCAGAAAGCTGTGGCGCACTGGCGACAGGGATTTCAGGCTCTGGGCCGACCTTGTTTAGTATCTGTGATGATTTACAGGTTGCCGAGCGACTCGCACAATGGCTGCGCGAGCACTACGTACAAAATAATGATGGCTTTGTTCATGTATGTCGCATTGATGGACAGGGCGCAAAAGAAATAGGAAGTCAGGCATGAAGCTTTACAACATCAAAGATCACAGTGAAACCGTCTCGTTCGCGCAAGCGGTCAAACAAGGATTGGGGCGAGGACAAGGGCTGTTTTTCCCCGAGCACGTACCACAATTTGAGGATATCGATGCTTTGCTGTCGATGCCATTGGTCGAGCGTAGCACTGAGATCCTCTCGGCCTTGATTGGCGACGAAATGCCAAAAAGCCAAATCCATGAGCTGGTGGCGCAGGCGTTTACCTTTGAGGCGCCGCTCAAATCCGTCACAGAGCGTATTCATGCGCTAGAACTTTTCCATGGGCCAACGCTCGCCTTCAAAGATTTTGGTGGTCGTTTTATGGCGCAATCTCTCGCGGCAGTGTCAGACGGCAACAAGATCACGATTCTCACCGCCACATCAGGCGATACCGGTGCCGCTGTTGCTCATGCGTTTTATGGCATTGAAAACATCAATGTGGTGATTTTGTATCCGAAAGGCAAAATTAGCCCGTTGCAAGAAAAGCTGTTCTGTACCCTCGGCGGCAATATTCACACCGTGGCAGTGAACGGCACGTTTGATGACTGCCAGACGATGGTGAAGCAAGCCTTCGATGATCAAGAGTTGCGTCAAACCATTGGCTTAAACTCGGCAAACTCAATCAATATCAGCCGGCTGATGGCACAAATTTGCTACTATTTTGAAGCGCTTGCGCAGATCCCTCAGCACAAGCGAGACCAAGTTGTTGTCGCGGTACCCAGTGGCAACTTTGGCAACCTGACTGCGGGCTTACTTGCCAAGGCGATGGGGCTGCCGATTAAACGCTTTATCGCTGCCACCAATGCCAATGATACGGTGCCACGCTATTTAGCCACTGGACAGTGGCAGCCGCAAACCACAGTCGCAACGTTATCGAATGCGATGGATGTGAGTCAGCCCAATAACTGGCCGCGTATCGAAGAGCTTTTCCGCCGTGAAGGGTGGGCGCTGAGTGAATTGGCATCAGGACGTGCAGACGATGCGCAAACCGCAGAGAGTTTGACGCAGCTTGCTGAGCAAGACTATTTATGCGAGCCGCATGGTGCTATTGCCTATCGTTTATTAGCGCAACAGCTTAGCGAGGAAGAAGAGGGGATTTTCTTGTGTACCGCGCATCCGGCCAAGTTTAAAGAGTCGGTCGATGCGATTTTACACAAGGATATTCCGCTGCCAGGGCCATTGGCAAAACATGCACAGATGGATTTATTGTCGAGTGAGCAAGAGGCCGATTTCTCGGTCTTAAGAGCGTACCTGCTTAATTTGAGCGCTTAACCAAAAACAGCCCGCCAAAGCGGGCTGTTTCTTTATAACCTGTGTGTTTACAGTGAGCTTGTAAACGTACGGGTGATCACGTCACGCTGTTGTTCAGGGGTCAGTGAATTAAAGCGAACCGCATAGCCTGAGACACGGATGGTCAGTTGCGGATATTTTTCTGGGTGCTTGGCTGCATCTTCTAAGGTTTCACGTTTCAGCACGTTAACGTTGAGGTGTTGACCCCCTTCATTAACCGCTTGGGTTTCGATATTGACTTCACGGTAGTCAAACTCACCCAAAGAAGACAGCGCGACTTCTTGATCCGCCTCAAAGCCTTGTTTTGCGCAGACACAGCGTGCTTGGTCGGTTTCTTTATCAATCAACCAAATAGAATTGATGAGGTCATCATTGGCCGCTGAGGTTACTTGAATGCCGGTGATCATGGCCTATCCCCTTTTTCTGATAGTGACTTTAGTGATGTAAGATTTCATCACTTTCGACGTTCATATATACCTCTTTATCTGTGGGGTTATTTTGATTTGGGTCAATATTTAATCGTCTTTATCGTGAAGATAGTTATTTGATATCAATATTATTGTGAACAAAATCAATTTGATGATAAGAGCACAACGCGCAGCGACAAGCATTCTTATTTATAGCGCTATTTTGTTGTAAATTTACTACAAAAGTAAGGGCGAGATTGAACGATGGGTAGGCAGTTTTGCACCATATTGGTACATGGC